>DASZPR010000001.1:0-2620 GCA_035550235.1 Verrucomicrobiia bacterium
GTTAAGCCAGCCGGAACCGCGTTCTGATGATAATCGACGTTGGGATTCGAGCCGCTACCCGCGCCCCAGGCGACCACCGTGCCGTCAGATTTCAAGGCGAGGTTATGCCATCCACCCGCGGCGATCGCCACCACGTTGCTCAGGCCGGCGGGGACATTGGTTTCTCCGTAAGTATTCAACCCCCAGCAAACGACGGTGCCATCGGCCTTGAGCACCATGTTATGCGCGCCACCGGCAGCAATCGCGATCACGTTGGAAATTCCGGGAGGCACTTGCCCCTGGCCATTGTCATTGAGTCCCCACGCTCTCACGGTTCCGTCCGATATCAACGCCAACGAGTGATAGCCGCCGCCAGAAATCGCCACCACGTTGGACAAGCCGGGCGGAACGACAGCCTGATTGTAGTTGGGATTGGTACCGCTCGAGTTCGTATTGGAACCCGCACCCCAGGCCGCGACAGTTCCATCAGATTTCAGCGCAAGACTGTGATACCAACCGCCGGCGACGGCGACGATCACGGCGTTGCTAAGATTGGAAGGAACATCGATCTGGCCGAAAAAATCCCCGCCGGCGACGGCGATGGTTCCGTTGGTCCGCAGCGCGAGACTATGCAAGTAACCACAGGAGATCGTCACGTAGTCGGCGTTGGACGGGAAGAAATCCGTTTGATTCAGTGAATCATCCCCCCAGCCGCGCAACGTGCCATTGGAATTCACCGCCAGGCTGTGACTCCAACCGCCGGACGCGAAGACCGCGTTTGTCAGGTTGCCGGGAACAATCGACTGTCCGTAATCATTGCCATCGGAGGGATTGATAATTTTGCCGGCGCCCCAGGCGATCACATTCGGCGCGGCATAAACGCGAAACGAAATGCTCAACGCACCCAACAAAAGGAAAGCAAAAGCGCGATCCGGCAAACAAAATATCCTAAACAATTTTCTCATGACTCAATGCTCCGCAAGATTATCAAAGTCCACGCCGCGCTAAAGTGACGTTTGCGCAACTTGCTGGAAAGGAGACCCGGGTTTTAGGTGTGGTTGTTCACAACATGTTCAACAAGAGATTGTTGTGCAAATTTTGAGCGCGTCTTAAAACTGATGCTGCTTGTCTCCCAACGCGATGCTGAAGCCCTGCCTATTGTAATACAGTCTGCCGACCAAACCACATATGGCGTGGTGGGTTATCAAAAAAACAAACCTCAGTACGGAAGTATCAACAGGAAAATATGAAAAATACAATCAAAGCAACTCTGGTTGCCTTGGCGGTCGTGGGAGTCGCTTCGGGCGCTCGCGCGGCTTACACCAGTGGCGACTTGCTCGTGGGCTTCACTCTGCAGAGCGGCAACGACTTGGTCTTCGACCTCGGCACGGCCGCGAATCTGACGGATGGTGAAACCTGGAGCCTCAACTCATTACTGGCTGGCGCCAACACTGGCAATGCATTCAGCCTCAATGACCCGACCGTGAAATGGGGCGTCATTGGCAGCCAAAACATCGCCGGTCACGGTAACGCGTGGGAAACCAAGGCTTCAGGCCTCCCGCCGGTCCTCTCTGGCAACAGCGGTTGGTCAACTGCCGTCAACGCGAACGTTACCGGCATCGGCGGAGCATCCGCCACTTTGAGCACCGCCGGAACGTCGGGTACGATTGGCAGCGGGGTCGCGAACAGTTGGAATCAGCAGATGATTGCTTCCACGTCGACCGGTTCTTATCACAAAGCCTTCACCGACCCGGACGCGACGGGCTACACCACGATCAACTTCTACCACAGCGCCACCGACGGCACAGCCGCGTCGCTGCTCGGCACGTTCGGCTTCGACAACACCGGCACGCTGACCTTCGACGCCGTTTCGGTTCCGGAACCGTCCATGTATGGAATGTTCGCCGCCGCGGGCGTCCTGCTGGTTGGCCTCCGCAATCAATTCCGCCGCAAGCAGGCCTGATTCAGTTCACTTCAATATCAACAAACAAAATAAATTAGCATGAAAATCAACAAATCGATCCTCCTCGCTGTTCTCGGACTCGGTGCGGTTACTGCCGCCCAGGCCGGAACGGTCTACATGACGGGTTCCACGGCCGCTCGCGGTAACATCTTCACCACGTTGAGCACTCCGGGCGCCGTGTTCACGGCCGCTCCCACCATCACTGAATACGATGGCGGCGCGGGCTCGGCCAATTACATGGTGTTCACTGGCACGCTCGTCGGTGGCTCGGGCACGACCACGCTCCAAATTCATTGGTCCGGTTCGGACGGCGGCGTTGACAACGTTTCCCTCGCGGGCAGCTCCAATCCGAATCGTTTGGCGGACTTCGTTGCGACGGGCATCGACGGTGTTGATCACGGCACGGCTCAACCTCCCAGCACTGCATCGCACGAAGTGGATTTGGCCATGTCGGACAACATTTTCACTTACTCGCACGCTTATGGCGATCCCGGTTCTGAAGGCTTGTCGAGCGCTCCGGCTGACCTGGCCAACGGCACCGAAGTGGGTGTGATCACCTTCAAATGGGTTCGTAACAATGGTCTCTGGACCGGCAACAACGTGAGCTCCTCGCAAATTCGCCAGGCGCTTGGCGGTTTCTGCCCTCGCGCCGTCTTCTCTGGCAATGCGGCCGATACC
>DASZPR010000002.1:0-7329 GCA_035550235.1 Verrucomicrobiia bacterium
ACAGCAGCATCACGGTATCCACGTGGCTGTGGGTCATTCCCAAAATGTAATCAGCCTGCGCCACCAGCACCGGCGTCAGCATACGGCTGCGTTGGTTGGCGATATCAATGCCCAGTTCCTTGACCGCTTCCACGGCGTGCGCGCTCGGCGGCTGGCCTTCCATGGCGCCCAGGCCGGCGGATACCACGCGATAATTGCCGCGACCCTGAATGGCTTGCCGAAAGATGCCTTCGGCCATCGGGCTGCGACAAATGTTACCCGTGCAAACGAAAAGAATGGTCTTCATCAATAGATAATGGAAAGAAATTGAGTCCGGTCGGTCGAATCGTCAATCCGAATACGTTGGTCAGGACTGGTTCTGGCGCACTACGGCCAGACCTTTCAACAAATCCAAGGCCCGCGCCAGCGCCGGATCGCTCACCACCGGCGCCTGCGGTTCCGGCGGACGCTTCGCGGTCATTTCGTCCGGGTTTTCGCCCGCGCGATGTTCCCGAACCAATTCCGCCTCGTTAAACCGCACACGGGTTTGGTTGGTGGCACTGGCCTCAATGTTAGAGGACGAACCACTGGGCTGGTTGGAGACGACCAGAAAAGCATCGGCATAAAAGGCGCGCTCGGCTTCCTCGCTCACGGTCACATCGATATCGGGCTTGATTCCGTCCGCCGACAGAGGCGTGCCGTCGCCGAGCGTAACCGGGGCTGAACCAATCCGCAAATGTTCCCCGTCTTTCAGGGGGAAATCTTGCATTACCATTGCATTGCCGGCCGTGCGGCTGCCCAGGATCAATCCCGCGCCAGCCTCGCGGACCGCGGCAGCAAGTGCTTCGGCGGCACCAGAGGTTTGATGGTTCACCAGAGCGGCCACGGGAACAGCAATGGCGTTAGACTTTTCGTGGGCTGACACGACTCCATTGCCCCAGTTCAACAGCGGCACGTTTTTGCTGACGAATAAATCCACGACGTCGGCGGCCGCCTTGTAGTCCGATCCACTTGCGAAACGCAAATCCAACACCACCCCGTTCACCTTGTTGGTTGCTTTAATCTGACCGTAGGAGTCGCTAATGGCTTTCGCGAGCCCGTCTGACACGCGCGCAATGCGGAAATAAGCGATGTCGCCGTCGAATACGATCGTCTCGGCCAGCGGGCGCTTGTCGCTGGCACTGGCCGCCACATCGTTTGTCCCCAAGGCCACCCTCGGCCCCAAAGCCGTCACGAGCCCTTGAACGGCGGCGCGGTTCAACTCCTCGGTGCTCAAGCCGGTGGCATGCTGGCGGATCAAATCGTAAACTTCCTGAAAATCGGGTGAAGCGTTCGTGCCTGCCGCAGGGGCCGATATCTGGCCGGCCAACGTAAGCAAAGCGGCTAAAAGAATTCCATTCCGGAAACGTGTCATGCGGGCTCAAAATGCGTGAACCTGCGCGGAAAGTAAAGTGGGGGGATGGACCTCCGTCGAAAAGCCCTCAAAACCGGGGATTTATCTCAGTGAGACAAAGCCGAAAGCTGCCCGTCCACCGCGCGGGTGAAAGGAATTTTTTGCGTGGAAACCTTATCCTCCCATTTCTTGGCTTCCTTGGGATTGCGTTCCACGCCAATGCCGTCGCGATACATCTCGGCCAATCGGGCCTGGGAGACCATATGGCCCTGTTCGGCAGCTTTGCGACACCACCGGAAGGCTTCCTCGTCGTTTTTCGGCACCGAACGGCCATCGCGGTAATATTCAGAAACCTTAGCCTGGGCCGCCGCTACACCGTGAAAAGCCGCCCGTAAAAACCACTTGTGCGCTTCCTTATCCGACTGCGTCCCGTGCTCGCCGGATTCGGAGATCAGGCCCAGGCGATATTCCGACGCCGGATGGCCCTTTTCAGCCTGAAAACGAACGTAGTGAAACCGTGCTTCCTTGAATTCAGCTTGCAGCCAGATGCGTGCATGGTAGGACTGGTTTCGCACTACCACGCTAAACCAGGTCCACATCGTGTTGAAAGATTCTGCTTTCGGCAAATTCATACCTAAACCCGCCCGCCGACGGAGCATCCGTCTCCATTTCAGAGGCAGGCAATGAATTCTCCAAGCAGTCTCCTTGCCAGATTACAGCGACACGAGCATCTCGCCCATGGCGTATGAAAGCAAACTGGAAAATACCGTTATCCCACCTTTAACGAACTACCTGGCGTTTGCCATTTGCATGACCTTGCGGTCGCGTTCACAAAGATTGGCAAATCGTTCGCAACGAGCGGCCACCGTGCGGCTGATATGCCCGTTCAACGCCTGCGACGGGGCATTCCAAAGGGCGTAGAATTCGAAATCCGTCGGCTTGCGGCCGAAATGATCCTCGAACGCATGAATCCGTTTATCCATCAACTGGACCATGACCTTGCGGGCTGTCTCGTAATCACTGTAATTGGCTGAATTCGTGACAGTCCGCCATTCAGTCTTTTTCACCTGAAAACGACTGATTTCCCCGGCTGAGCCGACCGCGCGGTCGTCATTGCCGGTTTCCAGCATTGAAAGCGCTGATAACCGATCCATGCCGAACCCGCACACAGGCAACAGACACAACATTAGTGACGCAAACGTTTTCATACTGCCCTTTATCTAGCACGCTTCCCAGCCCGCTGTCTCATGGGCCCTAGCTGAAAAACGGCTCAGTACATCTCTGGATTTTTCCCCGGGATTCCCCGGGATGCTGCTTGAAAAACGAGTGGTCGGACCTGCTTGGGGGTGGTCAAACTTTCCGGTTCCTTTTCTGATTAATCCTAATCCCATGAGCCGGCGAAGAATACGCTAAATGGCTCTTTTGGGCAAGCGAAGACACCCTTAAAGACGTTGAAAGTTATTCACAGAAACAGAGGCCAAAAACGGTCCGGAAGAATTACTCCACAATTTCTATAAGACCCATACCTACAACGTTATAGAACGAGACTTTTCGCCCATTAAACAAGACCGCTGGTTTCCGGGGAGAGACGCAAACGGCGTTGATCCCCTGAGCCGTCAGGGCCGACAGAGCCGCCTCCAAATCGTCCGTTTCGTAGCAGGTGTGATAAATGATGCCCGAAGCATGCCGTTGGACGAGGGTATCGATGGGCCCTTTGCCCTCTCCCGGCCAGATCAGTTCCAGGGCGGGTTCGGTGGCATGGGAGCACATCGCGAGGTGGACATTCTGCTCAGGATCAAACACCGCGTCGCCAATCTTATACCCCAAAGCTCGCACAAATGCCGCCGCCTGCTCCTGCCGCCGGACAGCCAGCCCAAAATGATGAAATTTCAGATGCGAATTCACAGCGGTTTTTTAGCGGAGCAACGCGAACATTTGTTTCAACGCCGGAAATGTATTGGCGAACAACATCAATGTGGCCGCACAATAACAAAATGTGAGCCCCACCGCCACCGCCTTGATCCACGGATTCGCGTTGTAGGCCTTGAAACCGTCCCGGCCCAACCGCTTCTTTAGCCAGACAGTGTAGTAATGATTCGCCACCACTCCGAGGGCATGCGCCGCGCCAAAGGCGGCAAAATTCCATCCCACGCCATGCCACACGCCAACCAGCAGGAAAACAATGGCGATGGTCAGCGCGATGGCGTGGTTCGCATTAGCCGGCCCGGCGATCCGCACAAAGAATTTCGACAGCGGCGAAAAAAGCACATCGCGCATGTAAATGGAAAGCGTGATATGCCAGCGATTCCAGAAATCCCGCACATTGCGCGCGGCCAAAGGCGAATCAAAATTTTCCGCCACCGGAATCCCGATCAAGCCCGCCGCCCCGATCGCCATGTCGCAGAACCCGGAAAAGTTGCAGTAAAGAAACAGGTAGTAAAAGATGACGGCGGCAAACAGATCGATCCAGTGATGGTAATGGTCGTCGAACAAAAGGTTTGCGTAGCCTAATTGCGAGCAGAGGCTGCCGAGGAATTTGAATTTCACGACGCCAACGAGGATACGCAGTGCCGATCTGCTTTTGGAGATCGCGGGCGGCTCCGGCCCAAAGCCGCGAAGATGATTGCTGTACGGATTGATCGGCCCGACGTTCATGGTGGGCAGGAAAAAACAGAATCCAAGATACTGAAATAATCCCGGCATGGGCACGGTGCCATTGCGAACTTCGAGTACCAGGTGACTGCTGCGAAATGCCAGATACGAAATTCCGATGACGAACAAACCGTAAAAAAGGCGCTGGCCTCCATAAATCGAGGGCGGAATGTAACGGGTGAAAATCAAGCCAGCGATGGGAGTAAAAAAGGCAATCCATGGCAGCCATCCGCCTTTCCCAACGAACAACCGCAGTGTGACGTATTGAAAAATCACAAATCCGACATACGCGAGAAAAGTCGGAACGTAGCGTTGATCCGGCATGTCGCCCCGAAAGAAAAACGCATACAACGCCGCGACGTTCAACGCGGCAAAGGTCAACTCCCGCCAACTGCCGCGCAGCCATTTCACCAATACGCGCGCGATGGCGATATAGCCCGCCAATTCTACCACCATTAAAGTTTGAGCGGACATTCTAGAATCCCTGATACACCGGCCGGACGTCGGCGAATTGAAAACGCGACGCCACAATCAGCGCCACAACCGCGAGGCACAAAATCACCACCGCCGCGTAAACTATGGTATCAATGTTGAATTTCAGTTTCATAGAGCTGCACCAGCGCAGGGGTCACGACGGGCGTAAAAAATTTCTGGCCGTTGTCATTCAAATGCCGGTATTCCCAATACAGTTTCGTAATCTCGTCATCGGAAAGGCCGGCAAATAACTTCGCGGGCGGTATGCCCACCATTGCGACGTTGCTGCCAAAAATATCCGGCCAGAACGTGGTTGGATCGATCGTGGTAAACTTCGCTTCATTCTCTCGCGGCACGTAGAGGTAAACCATTTTCACATCATGCTCCCGCGCCAACGCCGCGACTTTTTTCAGGAAATTGATCTGCAGCGGTTGGAGCGGCATTTCGTGCGTCGCCGCACCGTTCAAGAATTGGAAATTCGTTTTCGTGGTCTCCGAATAAACCAAAACATTTGATGGATCAGGTTTCGTAGGCGGCGTGAATTTCACCCACTCCCTGCCCTCAATCATCGGGCAGGACAGTGAACCCAGGTGCAGGAATGGATTCTTGATATGCTCACCACCAGGCCACGAAATTTCCTCCGCGTCCTGACCGGTGACCGGCAGGTTGGAGCGCACGCGCCCCAGGAGGTTCCTCGGCATCCCAATGATCGACGCCGCATAGAACGCCGTTTTCGCCCGCGGCTGCAGCCCGGCCAAATCCTCCCCGCGCTCGGGCCAGCGAAAAAGGTCCGGCGCCATTTTGTGAGCCGTGTCCGGCGCCGTGATCGCCACATCGCAAAAAACAATCATGTGCACCCGCCGATGTTCCAGCAGGTCTTTGGCAATCCGATAGAATGGGTCCGCGCCCACCCAATCCCAGCAAATCGTGCGCGCCTCAGCCGGGCGGCCGAGCTTCTCGCTTAATTTTTTTTGAAAGTAAGATGTATCGATGCCATACCACATCGTCGACGGTCCCATGAACACCACATCGAGATCCCCTTTCTCCACAAAAATCTGGTCGTGCACATACGGGTAAGGACCTGCGCTCCAGGGGATCGAGGAGTAAATCTGCTCACGCGACCGCAGCATGGATTCTCCAACCAGCAGAGGGCTTAACAAAATCACCAGCAACAAGACCGCGAAGGCCGCCGCCTGTTTGGTCGAAGAAAACGCCGGCTGCATCAAGCTTCCTTCATCCGCTTGAGGATCAAATCCGCGAATTCGCCGATGTTCTTCGCCGCCTCCACTTCGCCGACGCGGAATCGAATCGCAAACGCTTTCTCCACGGACACCAACAGCGAAATATGCACGAGCGAATCCCATTCCGGCACGTCCTTCGCGCTGAGTTCCGGCGTCACCACCACGGGCTCCAGGAAAATCGTGTCAAAAATGGTCTGCAGTTTGGCAATGACTTCAGTTCGATTCATAAGCGCGACGTGTGATTTTTATTTTGGTGGCGGCGGGCTGAAACATTTCCAGGCCCAGTTCAAATTGCCGCCGTTGGGCGTCTTCCGAGACCAGCGCAAAACCCATGCGCGCATAAAAGTCCCGCACCATCTCATTTTTTGCGGTCGGCAGGTAAACGCCCTCCAACCGATCGCAGCCACGCAGTGAAGCAAGTCGCGCGAATTCATTCAAGACCACTTCCTCAACCTGGCGCTTCAAAACCCGGCAACTCATCAGCCAGGTATCAATCATCATCGTGCGACCCGACTTCCGGCCAATCACAATCGAAATCAACCCGTGATCGCCGAAACGGTCCTTCAACCGCACCGAAAACCCGATGCTCTCCGGATCGTTCATCACCGCGAGCACATCCGCTTCCGTGCGACGTTTGGTGGTGAGATTGAACTGATTGCTTTTGTTGATCAATTGCGCCAACCGCGGCACATCCGTCGTCGTGAACTCGCTGATCGTCGCCTCCATCGCCAGCGATTCGAGATACGAATTCATGTCGGCGGCTTTCCCCATCAATTCGCTCCGCCGTGCTTCCGATTGATACTGTCCGGTGCGCTCGCTGTCCTCCGCCGTGATGTTCCGCGGCTCGAAGAACCGGCAATCCTGCAACTGCGCCACGTACGTCGATGAATCCGGCCCCAACAAAATCGTCGCTACTTCCGGTGTGAACTGCCGGACGATTTCAATCTCCGCCGGGTTATCATCCACGAACACGAAGCTGTCGAGCCCGAGATTCAATTCCAGCGCCATCTGGCGCAGGTTATCGGACTTCGGTTCCCAATTGGCCTTGAAGGACACCAAATCGTCCATCCGCAAAACCATCTCGGGATGTTTTTCAAAAACCTCCGCAGCGCGTGCATGATCGTTCTTGCTGCAAACGGCGAGCAACACGCCGCGATGCTTCAATGATGCGATGTATTTTTGAAAGGCCTTGAATGCCTCACCGCGCGGCGAGGTGTCGCCCAGTTCAATGCCTTCCAAGCCATCATCCGCCACCACGCCGCCCCAAAGTGTATTATCGAGGTCCAGCGCGAGCACCTTTTTCGGCGAACGCTTTAACGCGCCAATCATTCGCGCCACTTCGCGCGCCAGTTCCGCCAGCAACGCTGACGAACACGGTTGTTTGCTCTCGAACCACGCACGATCATCCCGCGCATTCGTCCCACCGTGGCGATGCGAAAGAAATTCCAGATCGCAGATGTGCAGAAAGGGTGGCGCATTTAAACCCAATTCCAGGTTGACCCATTTGCGAAACGCCCAATCCGAACCCAGCGTGCGCGAGCGGAACGGCCCGAGGTCGTGCCGAGCCGGCAGCATGAAATTCGTCATGAG
>DASZPR010000003.1:0-12557 GCA_035550235.1 Verrucomicrobiia bacterium
CCCCACGCGGCGTCGCTCCATCAGGCTTGCGCCCATTGTGAAAAATTCTCGACTGCTGCCACCCGTAGGTGTCTGGACCGTGTCTCAGTTCCAGTGTGGCTGGTCGTCCTCTCAGACCAGCTACCCGTCTTAGCCTTGGTGAGCCGTTACCTCACCAACTAGCTGATAGGCCGCGGGCTCATCATGAAGCGCCAGGCCTTACGGTCCCCAGCTTTGAAGATCGGAAGATGCCTTCCGATCGTCACATTCGGTATTAGCTCGCCTTTCAGCGAGTTATCCCAAACTTCATGGCAGATTACCCACGTGTTACGCACCCTTGCGCCGCTCCAACTACAGAATATTGCTACCCTGTAATTAGCGCTCGACTTGCATGTCTTATCCACGCCGCCAGCGTTCGTTCTGAGCCAGAATCAAACTCTCCGTTAAAAAACGTTAGTTTAATTCCTGTCCGATGATTAGTCGGACGAATTACAATTTTAAAACTCTCCACTGACACCCACTAACTGGTTGCCAGCGAAGGGGCTCTCACTTATCGCACAATTCAATTTTCAATGAGCAATGGGATGTTTCCATCCCGAAAATTTGCTTTTTCCGAAGGTCTTTTTTCCCAATTTAGGGGACAAAAAACCTGAGAGCCGATTATCTCTTTACAACTCGGCCTCTCAGACCTTCGTTAGTTACGCGTCCAGTTTTACCTGTATCGCGCCGACTGTCAACAGTTTGTTTTTCGCTGCTGACGTGTCGTAAGAACGCCACCAAACTATCTTAGCGGTACATTCCTGCAAGAGTTTTTTTTACTTTTTTGTGACTTTTTTTCAATACCCCAATTTTATTGGGGTTTTTGCCTAAAAAATTTATCTCATGCACCGGAATCTCTCCCAAAAATTCCCTCAACAGCTCCGCATTTTTCTTCACGGACGCATCTTTTTTGCTTGTACCCATCAGCGCAACCGAGATATTTTTCACGCCGAAACGTTTTAACGCCCCGGCTGTTAACAGCGTGTGATTGATCGTGCCCAGTTGATTTCGCGACACCAAAATCACGTCGCATTTCAACCGTTTGATCACGTCGCTCACGAAATATTTTTCACCGAGCGGCACCAGCAAACCGCCGGCGCCTTCAACCAATAAGCACTCACAGCGCCTCGCTATTTTCCTGAGGCGCTGAACGACTTCACTCAATGAAATCAAGCGTTTGCTGCGTCTCGCGGAAACCAGCGGTGCGACGGGTTCGGGAAAATAAAACGGATTAATTTCGTCCTCGTTTAATTCCGCGCCTTGCATCGCGCGCAGCAATCGCACGTCCGCGCGGCTGCCGGAACAAAACGGTTTCACGGCCAACGCGTGCACACCTTGCTCGCGCAAATGATGGACAAAAAGTCCGGTGAAAATTGTTTTTCCAACGCCCGTGTCTGTGCCCGTTACGAAGATGATTTTTCCGGGCCGCTGTGCCGCGCGCGATTTCATTTCGGATAGAAACCCAGGATCTGAATATCGCGCTGATTATTACGGCCGAGGATGGCGTAATACGTCTGTTTGGAACCGCCAATTTGCGCGTCGATCTGCACTTGAAACGTGCCACTGCGCACCGTGCAATAACGCTGCATTGATGGTGCTGCCGTCTGTGGAAGGCCCGCGGAAGCCAGCTCGCCGACATTGGCGAAGGGTGTGTCGTCGTCCGTACCGTCCACGCCGTCCGGACCCGAACGAATCTTGATAATCTGGTCGGCGATGACTTCGTCCACACCCGGAATTGATTGCAGCACAATGCGATCCGCCGTGTTGATGTTGATGCGGCCGGTCGAAATCGCGGTAAAAACATCCACGAGATGTGCGGCGTATTCCTTGGGCGGAACGGGGTTTCCAAAACGATCGAACCGTTGAACGTTCGCATAATCGGACGAATAAATTTCCGGGTTATCCCGCACGCCTTTGATGAGCAGCAGTTCGGACACATCATCCAACGGCCCGTTCTTTGCGTTGTACGGCGGTGTCAACCCCTGGTAATAATCGCTTTCGGCGCCATTGATGTGTGTGGCGTCATCCGGATCCACCCAATCACGGATGCTATCAATGATCGTCGCGCCTTCCATGGCATCCGCACCGATGACTTTCATCACCTGGTCCAGCGTGGCTTCGTCGGCGGTGTTTACGTTCACCTTGCGTTCGAGGTCCGTGATTTTGATCGAGAAAGAGCCGTCACCGATCGGGACATCGCTCAGTGAAACATCCGCGAGCGGGCCGTTGGTATCACACGAGCCGCCGGGGCCGCCGGCCCATTTTTGATTAAGCGAATCGTAGGGGCAATTCATCGTTTGCCCAAGAATCCAGCGCGCGTATTCCACGCCGGAACGGCCGATCCACTCCAAATCCGCCTGGTTATTGGCGTTCACCGCCAGTTTGGTTTCGACTTTCATCGAATACGCAAACGCGCCCGCCAGCACCGAAAGCACGAACACCGCGATCATCACCACGATCAAGGCGATGCCACTTTTCGAATTTTGAAAGCGAATGTTCATTGGTCAGCGCGGCGGGGGTAGGCGGTTATTGATGCCGCCATTGTTAAATCCTCCGCCCGAACGGAAACCCGCCGCGCCCCGCGTGGAGCCCGGTATTTGCCAACTGGCCTGCACGGCGACCGACGGTAATGCCACGATGCGTGTGACTTCCTGCTGCTCGGCGCTTAACTGCAGCGTGAATTTCACCATCTGGGGGATTTGATTGGTCTGGTCCCATTCATCCAGCCAATCACCTTTTTGTTTGTCCCAGAATTCCATCTCAAATTTTTTCACATTACTGGCAAGCACGACCGGGTAATTCTGCTCGTCCTCATCCATATCCATGAGAATCGGCGTCTGGCGCAACACGAGCCGCTTCTGGTAATTATCGCCGGACTCGACCGAAAATGTGACGCGGCGCACATCGAACTCGCCAAACCGCCCGCTGCGCGGAAACGATGGCGATAGCTTCGTCACAAAACTGAGATACGGTTCCGAGCCGTTGTCAGCCTCGAAACTGTAGTATTCCACATCGGCGACAAATGAGCGCGTGGACCCCAGCGCGTCTTCAATCGTCCGCAAGGCTATGCGCGAGCGCTGCGCATTCGCCGCGGCGTGATTCCCACTCACGGAACCGTGCGCAATGGCCGACCAACTCGCGAAAATCGCCGCCACGACCATCCCGAAAATGATCATTGCCGTCATGATCTCAATGATCGTAAAGCCGCGCGCCGCGGCGCGTTTTGCTTTTCGATTTCGATGTGGGAATGGCGTCATGAAATCAATGTTGCGGCAGATTGCGGCTGATACCGCCCACCTTCATGTTCGGCAGGTAGACAAAAAAACTCGCTTTCGTTTCCAATTGCGCATTGCGCTCCACATCAAAATCCACCTCGCACAAGCCATTCGTGCCCACCAGAGATAGGTCGGCATTGCATTTGCAACCGGGGAACAAATCATTCAAATCCACATCCACCGGCCCCTCATTCAACGAATTGGTGTTGACGAGTTGGACATAAATCATACCCGCGACTGTGCCGGTGTCGACGGTCCGATGCTGCTGCAGTTTCCGGGCGCTCCTGAGAGAGTTGGACAGCAGCGCCAGCACCGCGAAAAGGCACATGAACAAAATCATGACCGCGATCATGACTTCGAGCAGCGTGAACGCTCGCCCTCTGTTTTTGTGCGTGATAGGGTTCATTGGATTTTATCGGAAACCGTCGGCAGCGCTGTCGTGAGCTCGAGCGAAATCTTTCGCCACTCATTGTTGCCCGACACCAGGACCAAAGTCATTTCATCGCATGTGCCATTGGGGAAAAAGCGCACTTTAACCGTATCAAAATCTTTGCACTCCTGCAGGTTCACATCCAGCATCTCGATGCTGCAATTCTCGATCTTGGCCGAGTGCGCCCACGATCCATAACCCCCGCTTGCTCCCGAGGCTTCGCACGTCCCCTCCTTGGGATGGAAAATCAAATCCGTCGGTGAACCACTCATGATCGCCGCCGCGCGGGCGGACTGGCAGGTCTCCACGATGTCGCTCGTCGTTTTGCGAATACCCGCCTTGTGCATGAACCCATACAGCGAGGGAACGCCGGCAGCGAGGATGATGCCCATGATCGCCACCACCACCATGATTTCAATCAGCGTGAAGCCGCGGGCGAATGACGAATGACGAATGACGAATGGCTTTTTGAAACACCGGCGGTCCGCCGCCGTGGTAGCGCCGACTGGCAGTCTGCGGTATCGCAGATCCGCAATCTGCGTCGGCCCATGCAACTCGCACGCCCGAATAGTCTCAGCCCCTCGCCCAATTCCATTCGGCATTCGGTATTCGTCATTCACATGCTTGGCCGTCCGCATCATTGTTTCCCGGCGGCGTCGTTGTTGATGTTCGCGATCAACTTGAACATCGGCAGCATCACGCTCAACAGCAAAAAGCCCACGACCAGCGCCATCGCGACGATCAGGATCGGCTCAATGAGATTCGTCATCACGCGCAATCCCACCTGCAATTCACTCTCATACGTATCCGCAATATTCGAGAGCGCACCCGGCACATCGCCGGTTTCCTCGCCGATCTTCACCAGGTCCACCATCAACTGTGGAAAAATTTTGGAACGCGCCAGCGGTTGCGCGAGGGTTTTACCGTCCGTGACCGCCTCGCGAGTCTTCGCTACCGCTTCCTTGACCAGGATATTCGGCATTACTTGTTCGGTGATTTTCAATGCCGTGAGCACCGGCACACCATTTTGCAACAAGGTGCCCAAGACGCGGGCAAATTGACCGAAGAGGTTCAGCTTCACCACTTTACCCAATACCGGTGCTTTCATTTTCCATCCGTCAATCTTGCGGCGTCCGGTGTCGCTGGCGCGGAATTTTCCAATTAAAATCGCGATCACGGCCACACCCAACACCGTGCCCATGATGGCCCACACGTTCGTCACCGCATGGCTGAAAATCATCAGCATGCGCGTCGGCAGCGGGAGCTGAATGTCAAAGCCGTTAAACATTTCCATGAATTTCGGCAGCATGAAAAACATGAAAAATGCCACCATTCCAATGCCCACCACCACCACCATCGCGGGATACACCAGCGCCGACGTGAACTTCGATTGCACCTCGGCAAATTGCTGGAAATGCGCGGCCATGCGGCGTAACACTTGCACGAGTGCACCGCTCTGCTCGCCGGCGCGCACCATGTTGATATAAAGGTCGGAGAAAATCACCGGTTGCTTCGCCATGGCATCGGACAAACTGCGGCCTTCCATGACTTCCTGCCGCAAATCACGGCTCACCGCCGTCGGGATGCCCTTGGATTCCAGATGCGTCATGCTGTGCAACGCAACCGTCAGCGGCATGCCGGAATTCAACAAATTCGCCAACTGCTGGGTGAACGTCGCCAGTTCCTGCATCTTTGGCTTGCGCTGACGCGACATCGCCTTCTGCATGGAAGGTGGGAGGAACGATTTTAAATTGATCTTGGTCCCAGCCGCTCTTTCCGGCGCCGCGACCGCCCCACCCTTCGAGACATCCACCATCACCGGGAACAACCCAAGCCGCTCGATCTGGACCAGCGCCGCCGAGCGATCCGCCACGTCCAACACGCCTTCGACGACCTCACCCGAACGACGCCGGGCTTTATATGAAAACTGAGGCATAAACTATGATTTAAACACGTTCACCGCGAAAAAGTTGCGTTTTTCGTTCTTTCCCGTAGGAGACGAGGTAACGAGTCTCCAATCCATTGCTTCCAAATAGAAGAATTCAGAGACTCGTCACCTCATCTCGTACGACGTTATTTGCCGCCCGATTGCGACACTGGAACATTAGACCGGGTTCCGTTCGATTCATTCAGACTGCCGCGCCGATACCCCTGCAAATCCAGCGTTACATGCGCATATCCAATTTCCTTCAACGCCTCGGCGATCTTCGTGGAAGCGCCGTTTTCGAGCAATTTCGGCAATTCGGACGGCCCCACTTCGATCCGCGCCAGACTTTGGACTTTAGGCTTTAGACTTTGGACCAAAAACTGCGGGCTACTGACTACGGACTGCGGACTAAGCTCATGATGCCGCACCCGCACGTCATAAAATCCCAAATCGCGCAAAACATTTTCACCGGCTTCAATCATGCGCAGTTTTTCCGGTGTGACGGTTTCGCCGTAAGGAATGCGTGAACTCAAGCAGGCCATTTGGGGCTTGTCCGCTGTGGGCAACCCGAGTTGCGCGGAAAATTCGCGAATTTCCGCCTTCGTCATGCCGACTTCCTTGAGCGGCGCGCGCACCTGAAATTCCTTCGCCGCCTGCGCGCCCGGGCGAAAATCACCCACGTCGCTGGCATTTTCACCATAAGCGATCACCGCAAATTTTTCATCGCGCGCGATGGGTTCCAATTCAGTGAACAGCTCGTGCTTGCAAAAATAACAACGATTTGTCGGATTCGCCGTGTAACTCGGGTTTTGAAATTCCTGCGTCCGCACCACCCGAACGGGAATTTGAAAACGTTCCGCGATTTCCAAAGCCTCATTCAATTCACGCCGCGGCAAGCTCGCCGAATCCGCGATGACCGCGAGCGATTTGTCGCCCAGCACATCCCGCGCAACCCGCGCGAGGAATACCGAATCCACGCCACCGGAATAAGCCACCAGACAGGACCCATACGAGCGCAGCAAATCGCGCAACTGATCTAATTTAGACACGCATTCAGGATGCCATCGTCCGGCCTTAATGTCGAGGCGACATCCGCCCGCAGGATAGGCATCCTGCCTGTCTCCATTCCCAGCCACGTTCGCGTCCTGGGACCGCCGGCCTTTCGGAGCGCGGAATTCATTCCGCGAGTTCGGTGTGAATGACGAATAACAAATCTCGAATGGAACTCAAGTACCCGCCGGCCCATTCGTCATTCGTCATTCAATTCGCCCTATTGACGCCCACAGCAATTTCTTCACATTTTGCAATTTGCGCTTAAGCTTTAATCAAATTTAATCGTGCATCCTATCGCATTTGAACTCGGCCCGCTCACCGTCCGGTGGTACGGCGTCATGATGGCCATCGCTTTTATCGCCGGTTTGTGGACCGCCAGCCGGCGTGGATTGCGCAGCGGCATCCCTGCCGAAAAGATTTTGGACATCGGCCCGTGGCTCATCGTCGGCACCATCATCGGCGCCCGCGTGCTGCATGTCGCGACGTATTGGAACGAGGAATTCGCAGGCCGCCCATTCTGGGAAGTGTTCGCCGTCTGGAAAGGCGGACTGGTTTTTTACGGCGGCCTGATCGGCGCGTCGCTCGCCACCATACTTTATGCGCGCGTGAAAAAGATCGGGCTCTGGAAATTATCCGATGTCCTCGCTCCGAGCATTCCACTCGGCTACGTCTTCGGCCGCATCGGTTGCTTCCTGAATGGCTGTTGCTATGGACGCGCTTGCTCTTTGCCTTGGGCGGTCAGCTACCCGCCGGGCAACCTAAACGACGCGCCGACATTTCCCGTGCATCCCTCGCAACTCTACGATTCAATCCTCAGTTTGCTTTTGTACTTCGGGCTCGCCTGGCTGTATCGCCGCAAGAAATTCGATGGGCAAGTCTTTGCCGCATATTTGCTCTGCTATGCGATTACACGCTCCATCGTCGAATCGTTCCGCGGCGATTACAGCCCCGTGCACCTCCACGGCGCGATGAACCTCACCCCCGGTCAATTGGTGAGCATCGGAATTTTTGCGGCCGGCATCGCCCTGTGGGCCGTGCTGCGAAAATTTCAGCCGAAACGCGCGTAAAGGATTTGAGGATCGAAGATGGCAAACGTCCTCCGCCCTCCTCCAATTTTCCTCGCCGGCCCAACTGCCGTCGGCAAATCAGAAATCGCGCTACTGCTCGCCGAAAAAATCGGCGGTGAAATTATTTCCGTCGATTCGATGCAGGTCTACCGCGGTCTCGACATCGGCACCGCCAAGCCCTCCCCCGAAGAACGCGCACGCGTGCCGCACCATTTGATCGATGTCGTCGACCTCACCGAACCATTCGACGCCGCACAATTCATACGACTGGCCACTGCGGCGGTGGCGGACATCACATCCCGCGGACACACACCGATTTTCTGCGGCGGCACCGGCCTTTATTTCAAAGCATTCCTCGAAGGGCTCGGCGATGCTCCACCAGCCGACGAAAAATTACGTGCACAACTGGAAGCGACACCGTCGGAACTTTTGCTGAAGGAATTGGCCGAAAAGGATCCCGTCACTTACGAAAAAATCGACCGCCAGAACCCGCGCCGCATCATTCGCGCCATCGAAGTCATCCGCCTCACCGGCAAAAGATTTTCCGAACAGCGAGCGGAATGGAAGTCCCCCCTGAGAGCGCCGTCGTCCCGCCAGCAATGTGCTGCCGGCATCCTGCCGGCAGATGAAAGCAAAACGTGCTCGGACAGCTCCCACCCCGCACAACTCATCGCCTTCTCCCGCGTCACCGCAGACCTGCACATCCGCATCAACTCGCGTGTCGACACCATGTTCGCCCGCGGACTCGTAGACGAAACGCGGCGTTTGTTGGAACACGGTCTGGCGGAAAACAAAACAGCAATGCAGGCCCTCGGCTATCGGCAAGTGATTGAATATTTGCAAGGCGAGCGCAGCCTGCCCGAAACAATCGAATTGGTGAAAATCAAAACCCGCCAATTCGCGAAGCGGCAAATGACCTGGTTTAAGCGCCAATTGAATCTGCAATGGATCGACCTAAGAGCAGACGAGCCACCTCAAGAAAGCGTTGCCCGGCTAAATATAAACTGAGCCTAAAGGCAACAATGGCACCTCACCGCTTGGCAGCAAGTGACTGTACATACCGCTCAATCCGGTCGCTCGCTTCAATGAGTTGATCGTAGCCGGTCGCGAAACACGCGCGGCAAAAGCCGGCGCCATTCGTGCCAAAGGCGGTTCCCGGCACCATCGCCACTCGTTCCGCCTGCAACAGGCCGACCGCGAAATCTTTTTCATTCATGCCGGTGACTTCCACCGACGGAAACGCATAAAACGAGCCGCGCGGCATGTGGCATTTCAGCCCGATCTCATTCAAGCGCCGCACGATGAAATCGCGCCGGCGATGATATTGATCGCGCATCTGTTTCATGCCGTCCTCGCCGCGCTGCAACGCCTCGATCGCGGCTTCCTGACTGATGATCGACGCGCACAGCATCGAATATTGATGCACCTTCATCATCGCCTCGATCAACGTCACCGGACCGCACGCATAACCGATGCGCCAACCGGTCATCGCAAACGCCTTGGAAAAACCGTGCAGAAAAATCGTACGCTCTTTCATCCCCGGGAGACTCGCGATGCTAACGTGCTCGCCTTCAAACGTGAGTTCGGAATAAATCTCGTCGCTCAAAACCAGCAAATCTTTTTCGATCGCGAACTTAGCGATGGCTTCCATTTGGGAGCGATTACACGTGCCGCCGGTCGGATTGCACGGCAGATTCAGCATGAGCAATTTGCAGCCGGGCTCCCACGCCGCTATGAGTGCTTCCGCCGTGAGCGCAAAATTATCCTTCGCATACGTCGGCACCGGGATGGGCACTCCGTGCGCAAGCGTGATGCTGGGATGATAGCTCACATAACACGGTTGATGAAACATCACCTTGTCGCCCGGATTGATCAATGCGCGCGCGGCGAGATCAATCGCTTCACTGACGCCCACGGTCACAAGGATTTCGTCCTCGGGCCGGTAACTCACATTGAAATTTTTCTCCACGTAGAGGCTGATGGCGCGGCGCAACTCGATCAAGCCGAGGTTGGAAGTATAATGCGTCTTGCCTTTTTCCAGCGCGTAAATGGCCGCCTCGCGAATGTGCCAGGGAGTGTCGAAATCCGGCTCGCCGATGCCGAGCGAAATCACGTCCTTCATCTTCGCGACGACTTCAAAAAAATCGCGAATGCCCGAGCGCGGCAGGTTGACGACGTGTTTGGCGATGTAACGAGTAGTGTCCATGGGGAAATTTAAAACGAAAACGCCGAACTTCGAACGTCGAACGCTGAACTTCGAATGGGCTTACCAACCGACGCACATTCAGAGTTCGATGTTCGGTGTTCGATGTTCGATGTTTCCCGGTCTTTCACGGCGCAACGTTCAGCCGGTTGTTATCTTCAGCCGGAATATCCAGCAAAAAGCCCTGCTCCTTGTAGCCACGCAGCAGGAAATGCGTAGCTGTCGAAAGAACGCCCTCGATGGTTGATAGCTTCTCCGACACGAACGCCGCGACTTTTTGCAAACTCGTTCCGCTCACGAACACCAGCAAATCGTAACCGCCGGACATCAGGTAACAGGATTCCACTTCGTCGAAACGGCTGATGCGATCGGCCAAGCGATTGAAGCCGCCGCCGCGTTCGGGCGTGATGCGGACTTCAATCACGGCGCGGACCACGCCGGTTTCTTCATCGGCCAGATTGAGCACGGGCCGCCATCCGAGGAGGATGCGGTCGACCCGCAACTGTTCCAGTTGGCGATTGATTTCGGCTTCGGGCAGGTTCAACACCTGCGCCATCTGTGCCGTGCTAAGTTTGCCACCTTCGAGCAAAAGTTTGATTAACGGACTCATGCGGCGCGCAGTTTCGCAAAAAACCGGGATAAATCCATAAGAATTCTCAAAGCATTGATGGCAGGCGTAATACATCCCAATGCCGGTGGGGCGAGCGTCCTCGCGAGCCGCGCGTGAATGTCGCCGTGACATCGAACCCCCCAAAGGCTTCCAAATTTCTTTCCTACAATGCTTCAGTTTGGCTATCTTAAAGCGATGGAACACTTCGAGGATGATCCACCCATTCGTCACAATCCTTCTCCCGGAGTCCACATTCAATTCGGGCAATCGAACATTGTGTTCCTAACCGTCACGACACAAAAAAGAAAACCTTGGCTCGCGAACACCCTCACTCAAAGACTTTTGCACCAGACATGGTCTGAAGCAACAACATGGCTGATAGGAGACTACTTATTAATGCCCGATCATCTCCACGCATTCTGTGCACCCCGCGATCTGAATTTCACAATCGAGACATGGATCACTTATTGGAAACGCGAGTTCAGCTTGCAGCACCAGAGAAAAGATTGGAAGTTTCAATCCCGAGGATGGCATCACCGAATCCGCAATGGAGAGCATCATTCTGATAAATGGCTTTACGTGCAGGAAAACCCAGTCCGCAAGGGGCTAGTGAAGAGCATGCAGGACTGGCCATTCAAGGGGCGCGTCTTCGATTTGATGTGGTCAGGTAAATGAGTTCGGCCTGGATAATTCCATAAGAATTGACGACAGACGCAATAAATCCCAGCGTCGGTGGGGCGAGCGTCCTCGCGAGCCGCGGGTGACACTTGCCGCCGCATCCGAATTCCACACACGTTTTAGCTCCCTTTTTAAACTATCTTCAATTTACCCCCGGACTGGCTGGTGAAGCCCGGCTCGCGAGGACGCTCGCCCCACCAGCGCCTGGACAACCCCCCCCCGGTTCGTGTCGGGTAATCGTTCAAGAAATCAGTTCATTCTTTTCACCAACAATTCATCCTCTGCCCCTTGCGTTCCCATTAGACGGGGTAAATTGCCTCATGAAAATCCTCGTGCAGAACTGCCTCAACCACCTTTATTTGAAGTCCCTGACGGTATGGACGGCCGACCCCTCGGAAGCGAAAAGCTTTCCCACCAGTGAAAAGGCCATAGCCTATTGCGCCGAACACCGCATCCCCGCCGTGCAAATCGTTCTGAAATTCGAGCCGAACCGCTTTAACGTCACTGTCCCGATCACCGCCGAATGCGAGCAGGCCGCCGGTTCGCAAAAGGCTTTGCTGAACTGAAAAACATGCTATTCTGTGACTGCGTAAGACGCACATACCAAGTAAGAATTGAAAGCATTAATCGAGACCAGGAACACACGGACCGAGAGGGTTTTTCTCGTTGGCATTGAATTGAAGGGCCGAAAGGATTGGGAAACCAGCGATTCTCTGGCGGAACTTGCCGAATTAGCCACCACCGCCGGCGGGGCAGTCGTCGGGGACGGCGTCCAAAAGGTTACCTCACTCAATGCCGCAACGTTCATTGGCAAAGGCAAGGCCGACGAATTCGCCGCCCAATGCAAGCAACTCGACGTCGACACCGTCATTTTCGACGATGAACTTTCCCCCGCCCAAAGCCGCAACCTCGAAAAGATTTTCAACTGCAAGGTGCTCGATCGCACATCGCTGATTCTCGATATTTTTGCGCAACGCGCCCGCACGCGCGAAGGCAAACTGCAGATTGAACTCGCGCAACTGCAACATCTCCTGCCCCGCCTGACCCGTTTCTGGGGCCACTTGACGCGGCAAAAAGGCGGCATCGGCATGCGCGGTGGTGAAGGTGAAACCCAACTCGAAACCGACCGTCGCCGCGTGCAGGATCGCATTTCAAAAATCCGCACCGAACTTGAAGTAGTGGTCCGCCAGCGCTCCACGCAGCGCTACTCCCGCCAGCGCAATCAATGGCCGCTCGCGAGCATCGTCGGTTACACCAACGCCGGCAAATCCACGCTGCTGAATAAACTCACCGGCG
>DASZPR010000004.1:0-3153 GCA_035550235.1 Verrucomicrobiia bacterium
ATCAATGGCGCGATTCCGGCGAACGTTAAATTCCAGGTCGTCGACCTCGGCCTGGGCCGCGTGGCGTTCAAGGCCCGGGATGGCAAATTCGTTTCCGCCGGGGAAAACGGCGTCGCCTTGAAAGACTTGGCCGGCAAAAAACCTGGCGATGCGGAATCATTCCAATGGATCAACCTGATGCGTGGCGATACCTGTTTCATGTCGCTGGTGAACCATCGTTATCTGACGACAAAACCAAACGAACCCGGACCGGTCACCGCCGACGCCACCGGCCCAAGCCCGGCGCGCAAAGACGGTGTGTGTTTCAAATGGAAGGTGGTTGATTAGTTAATTTCGAGGCAGACGATCCGGCACATCAAACCTGTCGTATTTGAGCATTGAGCATTTACGAACTGTCAGTGAAATAGGCGCAACCCAAATCGAATCCCATGGTTATGAAAACTAAAATCCCAGGTTTTAGGCCTCACGCACTGCTGATAATAGCAATGGCAACCATTGCCCAAATTGCCTTCTGCGCCGATGCGCCTATTACATTGAAGGACGCCTTCAAAGACAGCTTCGCCATGGGAGTCGCCGTCAATCAGCGGCAGTTCATGGAGCAGGATACCAACGGAGCAAGCCTCATCGTCTCCCAATTCAATGCCATCGCTCCCGAGAACGTGATGAAATGGCAGCTCATTCATCCTCGCGCGGGTACGAACGGCTACGATTTCTCCGCCGCCGATGCCTATGTCGCGTTCGGCGAAAAACATCACATGATGATTGTCGGCCATACGCTCGCGTGGCATAGCCAGACGCCCGCCTGGGTCTTTCGCGATGACAGCGGTCGTCCGTTGCAGGGCACCAACGCCGCTGACCGCCAGATATTGCTGGACCGGCTCCACGAGCATATCCAAACCGTCGTGGGACGTTACAAAGGCCGCATCAAAGTGTGGGATGTCGTCAATGAAGCGCTGAATGACAGCAGCGATCTTTCCGATACGAACATGCTGCGCGCGCGCTCACCCTGGGTGCGAATACTCGGGCCGGAATTCATCGTGAAAGCATTTCAATGGGCGCACGAAGCCGACCCCGATTGCATCCTGCGCTACAACGATTACTCCGTCGAAAATGAACCCAAACGCAAACGGCTCATCGCACTGATCAGGATGTTGCAGGAACAACACGTGCCGGTCATGGCCATCGGTTCGCAAACCCACGCCAACTTGATCTGGCCCAGCGAACAACTCGAGGATGAAGCGCTCACGGACATCGCGAAACTTGGGTTGCCTATCCACATCACGGAAATGGACGTGGACGGCTCGCAACGAGGTCAACGCAATCAAAGCGCGGATGTTTCCCAAAACGCCCAGGCTGGCGGCGGCGCAATGGTGAGCGCAGCCGACAAAAAACTCGCCGATCAATACGCCAGCCTCTTCCGAGTGTTCATGAAGCATCGCAAGGACATCAAACTGGTGACCCTCTGGGGCGTCACCGATCGGGATTCCTGGCGCAGCTTCGGCAAGCCGCTACTGTTCGATGGCGAATGGCATCCCAAACCCGCGTTTGACGGCGTAATCAAAGAAGCAAAAAGCACGGTAGCCGCAAACTGACCGAGAGGGATTTATTGGATGTTCGATGTTCGACGTTCGATGTTGGATGTTCGATGTTCCCTCAAATCCCCTACGCCCTGCACCCGGCCGTCAACGAGGGCGTATCCTGATGTTTATACATCACGAA
Source organism: Verrucomicrobiia bacterium (assembly GCA_035550235.1). Lineage (GTDB taxonomy): Bacteria > Verrucomicrobiota > Verrucomicrobiia > Limisphaerales > DASXHY01 > DASXHY01. The sequence continues at coordinate 1,720 of DASZPR010000004.1, forward strand.
ATATTCGCGATGCCCGAGCTGCTCCGGCTTGCTTAATTCACCCGCCGCCACTCGCGAGACCAGCGCGCCCAAATCACGCCCTGTTTCCGCCAATGTCATTTCACCCGCCAACACACGCCCGGCATCAAAATCCATATCCTCCTGCATCGCCCGAAACGTCGCGCTGTTGCCCGTCACTTTTATCAGTGGAGCGACGGGACTTCCAATCACACTCCCGCGCCCGGTGACGAACAAAACAATTTGCGACCCCGCGCTGATCAAATCCATCAGGCCCTCGGTGTCATTCGGGTTGGTGTAACCGAATTGCATGAAATGCTCGTCGGGCACGCTGTCCAAGATCCACAACCCCGGCCCTGGCGGACGCTCTGCCACGCGAATCACGCCCTGTATCGGCCGCGTGCCGCTCTTCGCGAACGCCCCCAAACTTTTTTCCTCAATCGTCGTCAATCCGCCCGCAAAATTTCCCGGCGAAACCGACCACTGGCGCACCGCTCGGCAATATCGCTCCGCCTTGTCATACGCCGCGGCCAATTGTTCCCTCGCCGTCGCATTCGCCGCCCGCGCCAGCATGTGCTCGCGCAACCCAATCATTTCCACCGTCTCCTCAAAAATCGCACACCCGCCCGCGTCCACTAATAGATCAAAGAACGCACCAATGGCCGGGTTTCCTGCCAGGCCGGACGTCCCATCCGAACCACCGCATTCACAACCAACCGTCAAATCCGCCAGCGTCATCGGCACAACTTTCGTCTCCCGCCGAATCTGCTCACGCAACCGCGCCACAATCTCTTTCCCTTTCGCGACGGAAGTCCGCGTCCCTCCACTTTGCTGAATGAAAAACCATTCCGCCGGACGGCCCGAGCCGCGCACCGCTTCCGCAATTTTTTCCGGCTGCGTGTATTCGCAACCCAACCCCACCGAAAGCACCGCGCCCACATTGGGATGCCGCGCCAGCGCAAGCATCAATCGAATCGCATACGCGTTATCGTAGCAGCCCGGAAATCCGATAACATGCGTATCCTCCTCTCCATTCGCAATCGCATGTGCCACGTGCTGCGCGCACTCGACCGTGTAAACCACCAGCACAAGATTCCGCACGCCCTTGCGCCCATCGGGCCGAAGGTATCCGTTCCAAGATTTTACAGGAGCCGACGTGAGGAGGCTCTGATTCATTTGAGTCTCGTTACCTTGACCGCTACGAGATGAAATATTTTCAGACATACGCAGACGACGTATCCGTCGGCGCGCCGGAATGCAAATCCAGCGTACCCGACCGCTCATCCAAATCACTCGCGAGATTGTGCAAATGCACCCACGCGCCGCGTGGAATGGCCCGGGTTGCATGGCCAATACGCACGCCAAATTTAATCACCGCCTCGTTCGCCGCGATTTCTCGCAGCGCAATCTTATGGCCACGCGCAATGTTTTCAACAG
>DASZPR010000005.1:0-3119 GCA_035550235.1 Verrucomicrobiia bacterium
CGCGCGCACGCGATTCTGCGCGTTCTTGACGGATTGAGAGCCGTCGTCCCACGGACGAATCATCGTGCCGGCGCCGAAGGGATCACTGCCGGTGCCGCGGAACGTGTGCCAGTAAACGACCGCGAAGCGCAAATGCTCGAGCATGGTTTTGCCGGCCACGATTTCGCTTGCGTTATAATGCTTGAAGGCGAGAGGATTTTTTGACTTCGGGCCTTCGAACTTGATTTTTTCGACGTCAGGAAATGCGGTCTTCATTGAGTTGTTGGTTTATGGTTCTAAAGTCAATTAATCGTAAATTAAAATCCGATTGAGGCGCCGCCGTCCACCGGCAGGATCACACCGTTGACAAATTGCGCTGCCGGACTGCACAAATAAACAGCCGCCCAACCGATATCTTCGCCTTTGCCAAATCGATTCATGGGCGTGCGGCCGAGGATCTTTGCCTTGCGCGCCGGATCGCCATCCAGGGCTTTGTTCATCATGTCGGATTCAATCCAACCGGGCGCGATTCCATTCACGCGCACGCCTTGCGGTCCAAGTTCGACGGCGAGGGTGCGCACCATGCCGTTATAAGCCGATTTGGCGGCGGAATACGCGACCACCAGGGGAATTCCGAACAGTGCGGTCATCGATGAGGTGAATAAAATACTGCCGCTCTTGCGCGCCACCATGCCGCGGCCCACTTCACGCGACAGCGCAAAAGCGCCAAGAACGTGTGTTTGCAACACTGTCAAAAACTCGGCATCGGTGGTTTCCAGCGCGGATTTTTTCAGATGCACACCGGCGTTGTTGACGAGAATGGAAACGGGACCGGCGAGTTTTTCCGCTCGTTGAGCAAGTGTGGGAATGGTTTCCAACTTCGTGACATCGCCCGCGAGCGCGAAGGCATTCGAGCCAAGTTCAGCACAGGCTTTTTCCAATTCCTCCTTGCGGCGGCCGACGATAATCACTTTCGCGCCGGCGGCGACAAAACATTTCGCCATACCAAACCCCAGGCCGGTACCACCGCCGGTGATCAGCGCGGTTTGGCCGGTCAGGTCAAAAACTTTATTTCTATTTGTCATGTGTGAGTCACTCAAACGCTCAATCCCGAGCAAGGGACAGAAAATAGACGTCGTTCTCGCACAATGGCAAGGAAGTTACGAATTCCCCCGCCGAAGTCACAGTCACGTTGCCTTCCCTGACCGGCGCATCGTCCGAAATCCTTTTCAGATCAGTGATCGTCTCGCGCGAAATGTTCGCGGGCTGGCCCAGCTCCAGATAGCGCGAGTAAGCATCATGATGGTGATACCCAATTCGCTGAACGATAAGATGATAGCTGCCTGGCGCCAGGTTTTTCAGTTTCACCGTGACATCCCCTTTTTCAACCGCCGGATGTTCCTTGAAAAAATAATCCTGGTTGCTGATTTTACCGCCGGTGGGATGAGTTAAGTCCCACAAAAGGACCTGCGCGCCATGTCCATCTGCGCAGACGTACGAACAATCATCGGTATTTTGCAATTCCGTGCCGCCGAGTGATGCGAGAAATTTATAGGCCCAAAACGCCGGCTTGCGGATGCCCTGGTAATTGATGAGGCCAAAGCCACCGTGAAACGGGCGAGGCGCGGGGCCGTTCTCCTCAAACACGTCGGTGAATGTCCAATAACTCATGGAACTCATCGCTTCCGTCCGGCGCAATTGATCCAAAATGAACGCGGCGGAAAAATAGGAATCATGGACCGGGTCGCGCGGCGAATACGAGGCGCTCCATTCCGTGATGTGAATCGGCAGATTCGGCTGCGCGGATTTTTTGATGATGGGCAACTGGCTGTTGGCGATATTCGCAACCGAATGAATATTCGGCGACAAATACAATTTATTATTGCCGTATTCATCCAATCCGCTGGGCCCGCCGCCAAGTCCATACGCATGGTAACTGATGAAATCGATCGGCACATTCGTCTGCTGGCAAAAATCAATCAGTTCCGCTGTCCAAACCGGGCCTGCGCCTGCGGGGCCGCCGACGGCGTAATTTGTATTCACGCTTTTCACGGCGCGTGCGGTGTGCTCGTACATCTCAAAATACGCGTCCTTCGGCGTGGTGCCCTGCGGTGGATGCCAGAAGCCGGGATAGTTCGGCTCATTCCAGATTTCAAAGCGCCAGGTTTTCACTTCATTCTCGCCGTAGCGTTCGGTCCAGTGTTTCACGAGCGCGGTGATGAGCGCGTCCCATTTGGCATAATCCTTCGGCGGCGTCACGTTCGCGTTCCACCAGAAAATTTTTCCATTTCCCGAAGCCAGCGCGTTGGGCATGAACCCGAATTCCACAAACGGCTTCATGCCGATGGACAGCAGAAAATCGTAAACGTCATCGATGTATTGCCAGTTGTAATGCGGCTCGCCGTCGCGGCTCTGCGAATAGACGCCCAATTCATCCTGCAACAACCCGTGCATGCGGATGTATTTGAAGCCGATTTCGCGATGCGCATCCTCAAGCTGCTGCCGCCAACCGCCGCGCAATCCCTCCGCCACGCGGCCGGCGCCCACGCAATCCTGCCAGGCCATCGAGCGCGGGCCTTTCACCTCTTTCAAATCGGCGCTGATGACGCGATTTGTGTCCGCCGCCCTGGCGATCACAGTCAGGGCTGAAACTGCCGTGACAATTAAAATCAGTTTTTTGAGTGTCATATTTATTGCGGGGACCAAATCCGAAATTCTCCGCCGCAATGGAGCAACGCCATCATGTAGAGCAATCCCTCGTAATAGCGCTCGCGTCCGTCGGGGGTCGGCGTGTTCCAGAGTTCCTCCACAAATTTTTTCGCGCGCGGGTTGGTGGCCGCCAGACTGGCCACAGCATTCACGGCCACAAGGCCCTGGGCGTGGCGTTCTTCCAATGTCTTGCCATCCAGAGTGAACTGGCAGCCGTAGTTCGTGCCTTTCGACTCAAAAAATGCCTGGAGCTTATCGCTTAGTTCACGTTCGCGCGGCTGCTTCGCCCACCAGGACCAGTCCACCGACCAGTTTCCCGCCGTGCGAAACGCGTCGTAGCTGAAGTTCGTCTGGTATCTCAAAAGCGAGCCGTCGAAGTTCGCGTAATCGGGATTCAGTGCCGTCACTGGATGCGTCACTTTCGGAAAAAA
>DASZPR010000006.1:0-5764 GCA_035550235.1 Verrucomicrobiia bacterium
GTCGCGCTTGATTCCGTGATTGGCTGGCGGCTGACCCACGGCGTTTTGCACTTCATCAAAGTCCCAGCTGCTTAGAGCCTATTTCAAAATGAGAAAGGGGCGCGCAGTTTTCTGGCGGGCGGCTGGCAAGGCGCGACGAAGGAGGATAGCCATAGCGCTCTCCGACTGAAGAGCAACGCCGCCAGGCGCCCGCTAGAAAACTGCCCTCCGGGTTGCCTGATCTTTGCCACTGCTGCGGCGTTGCTCGTCGGTCGAAGATCCATAAAGGATATTCTTCCTCCTCGCGCCTTGCAGCAGCGTCAAATCTCAGGCAACGCGCCCCTTTCTCATTTTGAAATAGGCTCTTAACGAGGTGTTGCGCTTTCTCGCGCTGACGGTTTTCCTATGGGGACGAATGATATTAAAACGAACACGTCCGATTCTTGAAATTTCCGGGTTGCGCATTCAACGCGGTGAAACGGTCATCCTTAATGACATTTCCTGGCGGGTGGAGCGTGGGCAGCATTGGGTTATTCTGGGCGCGAATGGTTCGGGGAAAACTTCGTTGCTCAGCGCGCTCACGGGTTACCTGATGCCGACGGCGGGAGAACTTTCGGTGCTGAACGAGAGTTACGGGCAGAGCGATTGGCGGGAGTTGCGCAAACACATTGGCCTGGTCAGTTCATCGGTACGGCAGATGATGCACGATGAAGAGCCGGCGCTCGAAACCATCATCAGCGGCAAGTACGCGATGATTGATTTTTGGGGAAGCGCCACAGCCCGGGATCGTGCGGAGGGCCGGCGGATCCTCAAGCAAATTGAATGCACCCATCTCGCGGAGCGGCCCTGGCTGGTGCTGTCGCAGGGCGAACGGCAACGCGTTTTGATTGGCCGGGCGCTCATGGCGAAACCACGCCTGTTGATTTTGGACGAGCCGTGCGCCGGTTTGGACCCGGCGGCGCGCGAACATTTTTTGCAATTCCTCCAGCGCATCGGGAATCGCGCCGGTGCGCCGACGCTCGTGCTGGTAACGCATCACGTGGAGGAAATCATGCCGGTGTTTTCGCACGTGCTGGTTCTGAAAAACGGGCGCGTGCTGATGACGGGAGAAAAAGCGGGGACATTGAACGGCAATTTGCTCTCGCAGGCATTCGGGGAACGAGCGGAATTGAAGAAAGAAAAAGGACGTTACGCCCTCGCGATTAAAACAAAATCGCGCGGAGTGATTTAAACCGCTCCGTCAGCGGCGGCCAACTGGCTCAGTCTCAGGCGAGCCTGCGTCCGCGGCGACTCACGAGAGTCTTGCGGGCGTAGGAAAGCCACAACAAACTGAGCACGGTGATTGCGACGATTTGGCCGAGGACGGGGAAACTGTAGAACAGGAACGCCACGATTCCGCAGACGACGGTCGCTTTGATCAAATCAACCAGACTCATACGACATTCGGCCAGTTGTCTGGCCAGGGTTCGCGTCACGACTTCACCCAGAACGGCCGGGCGGATTGCGGCGCTCACTACTAAAATCTACACCATTTTTTCCCGTTGCAAGCCCTGGTTTGTTATCGGGTGATTTTTTTGGGACTTGACCCGAAAGATGGCGTTTATTTTTCCGTATTTGCACTGAGTGGAAGCGATAGAGAATTAGCAAGAGGAATGGACCATTCGTATCAGGCGTATTTTGGGATGATCCGCACAGGGCTGATGCATCCAATTTTGCAGAATTCCGCCAGAAACATTTGAATCGATTTAGTTGAATGGGGCGGATGTGGGCGAATCGGGAGGAGAGGCCAAAGATATTGGCACGGGGAATTCACAACGTGGAGGGAGAGATTGTCACTCTTTCAAGGCAGATCAAATAAACAACTCCCCCATTTGAATCTGCTGCAAATGGGGGAGTTGAAATTTTATTTAGAAACAACTTAATGTCGAGCCAAAAATTCCTGAGGCACGGGCAAATATTAAAATCACAGAATTTTAGATGCGTCAGCCCTGATGATCCGCTTCGGTAGTGTCTTAAAACCAAATTAAGACACTACCTCCGCTTCGCCAATATTGACTATATTCCCGGTCAGATCTACGCTCGTTGGTGTTTTAAAGGACTTCACCCACCTAAATCCCCAAATGAAAACGGCGACAAAGTTTATCAAGACGGCCGGTATCATTGTTCTGCTCAGCGCGGGCGGCAGCCAAAATTCTTTGGCGTCATCGAAATCTTCGCGCCAACCGGACAATTTTCAGTACGGCGACTTTTTGGCTCCAACGGATCTGATTTTCCAAGGCGCGGCCACTCTCCATGAGGATCGGGTGCGCCTTGCTCCAGCCGAGCGGGACAAAGCAGGCGGCCTTTGGTTTCAAAACAAACCATTCGTGCAAGATGGTTTTGAAACAACATTCCGATTCCAACTGACTGATAAAGGCACCTTTGGCGCCAATGGCATTGCGTTTGTGGTGCAAGACAACCCCACACCCGCTCTGGGTCTGGGTGGACACGGAATGGGTTTCCGCGGCATTCCCAATGCGTTAGTGATCAAATTTGATCCTTACCATTACCAGCACAAAGAGCACGTGGACTGTGATCAAATATCGGTGATTATGCATGCGCCCCAAAGCATCTATCCGCCCAATGCGGGGTCCATCGGCTCAACCACCAACGCGGTGTTTAAAGATGGAAAGGTGCACACGGTGAAAATTGCTTATATACCGGGCACGCTGCGATTGTTCTTTGATCAATTTACGACACCACTGCTCACCGTGTCAGTGAATCTGGCGGAAGAGGTAAAACTCGATAACGGCCGAGCCTGGGTGGGATTCACTTCCGCAACCGGGGCAGATTACTTCAACCATGATCTGCTCAGTTGGACATTTGCCACGCCCGAAAATGAAACCTCGTCGGCAGTGACTCCGGTGGACACCTCAACGCCACTCAGTTCCCAAGCATCTTCACAGCCCGAACCCATTTATGCCGGCAATGCCAGCGTCCCTCCGACCACTGCTTTGGTACGCGATCCGTCGTTTGGTTATATAGTGCCATCGGGAATTGACCTCACGCACCAGATTGAAGCTTCCACTGACCTGGTTCATTGGGTGCCCGTCACCAACGCGGTGCTTTATTTCCGGGATCCAGATTCTACGAATTACGAGAGTCGCTTTTATCGCTTTGGGTCCAAGTAGCACCGTTATTTTGACGCGGCCGACAAATAGACGATTCCCCCGCCGAGCAACAGGCAGCCGGCGGTGTCCGCATAAAATGGAAACGGCGGCAGTGACAGACGCAGTCCGTGTGCCAGCAGAATAACGCCCTCCACCAGCATGAGTGCGCCGAACCACGGGATGGCCACGCTGAATTTCCTCGGCCAAAGCATCAACATGACATACCAGCAACCCACCAGGCCGAAGGCGCCGCAACCCATGCGCAGCCAATAATCCAGCATGGGATCATAGGGAATGGGCCGCGCGCCCAGACCTTGCAAAGCGCTCATCGCGGACGACCAACTCGCAAAGACTCCCCACAACGTGACTATCCAACCGAACGCAGCCGCTCCGAGCAAGATTTGCAGGAGGCGCAGACGCATATCTATTTCATTGGCTGACCGTAACCAAACAAGCGTTTCTTCTTAATCACATCCGCGACCGGGCCGGGAACCATGGTTTCCCACGAAGCATCGCCGCTTTGGATTTTTTTCAGGACATCGCCCGAATAAATCGAAAGATAATTCGGATTATAATGGGTGATATCCTCCACGAATTTATTTTCCACCAGGTGCGCGTAGAGGTGCCTGAGATGCGGCGCCACTTCCATGTTCTGCACGGTGGTCAATTTGCCGTTGCGATCCAGCGAAGGATAAACATAGAGCTTCACGTCCTTGCGGAAAAGCTGGCCGAGCGATTCCATGATGCCGCCGGGAAGATCGGTGTAAAATTTCTCATCCATGATGTCGCGCAGGCGCACGAGACCGAGCGGCAGGCCGATGGGCCGTTGCGTGTAGCGCCAGAGATACGTCAGCAGGCGATGGTAGCGCAGGAAATTTGAAATGAGCACCGGCTTGCCGAGCGCGCTCAGCATATCCACGCGCGCGAGGAAATCGTGCGGGTCAATGGCGTCGCCCACTTGCAATTGGCGCAAGGTCATTTCGAGAATGACGATCGGCGTTTCGCCCTGGAGCGATTCCTCCTTCGTGAATTGCTCCTGCGCACGCTCCATCATATCGATCATGGGATTGGTGATGGGCCGAAAACTGCCGCGCTGGACGAGCACGGGCTTTTTGTAAAGCACCTCGCCCCATTGCACCGCTTCGCCTTCGGCGGTGAACATCGCGGCTTCCGTGAGGTCGTTTTCCACGAGCTGCAGGGCCATGAGGCGATTGTCCACCTCGGCAAACGCCGGGCCGGCGAAGCGGATCATATCCACTTCCACGCGTTCCCAGGTCAAATTATCGAGCAACGAACCGATGAGCTGTTTCGGGTCCTCCCAAAAATAAAACGCGCCGTAGATGAGATTTATACCGATGATACCGAGCGCTTCCTGCTGGCGCAGCGACTCGTGGTCGAGCATGCGGATGTGAATGAAAATTTCCGAGTAAGGCGCGTGCGGCTCGTTTTGAAAACGTATCGCCAGCCAGCCGTTGCCATCGTCATGCCGCTTGAAACTGCCGGTGGCCACGGTATCGGCATACACGAAAAACGCGACCTGATCGCCGCGTTTCTCGCCGAGGCGTTCCTGGAGCAACACGTATTCGTGATCGAGCATCGAGCGCAGGCGCTGGCGGCTGACATAGCGATCCGCCGTGCCGTAAATGGCGTCGCTCACGGCCATGTCGTAGGCGGAAATGGTTTTGGCCACGGTGCCGGAAGCACCGCCGACACGGAAGAACCAGCGCGCGACTTCCTGGCCCGCGCCGATTTCGGCGAAGGTGCCATAGCGTTTGGCGTCGAGATTGATTCGCAACGCTTTTTGATGCGGACTTAAAACTTCGTTGGGCATAACCTGAGACTATTGTAGCGGTGGTTTGCGACCGCCGCACTTAGAAATTTTTCTGCGATGAACTTGTAACAGAGGCGCAGAATCGCGAAAAAAACATCGCGCATACTCCTCTGAAAAGGCCCAATGATTCCTGTTATTAGAATTTTGAAAATCTTTCATAGATTAGTGACAGTTTTTCTAATTGATGGAAAAGTATGGGCAATCCGAAGGTTCGAATCGCGCATGAAATTTAATTCTACATCTATAACGGGCGGGTGTTTATGAGCGATTTACTCGCTGCGCGTTCACAAATGGCGATGTCGCTCGCCTTCCATATCATTTTTGCGGTAGTCGGGATCGCGATGCCGTTCATGATGGTCATCGCAGAAGGAATGTGGCTGCGCACGCGCGAGGAAGTTTATCTGACGCTGGCGAAGCAATGGGCGAAGGGCACGGCGATCCTTTTTGCGGTGGGCGCGGTTTCAGGCACGGTGCTTTCCTTCGAACTCGGCTTGCTCTGGCCGGAGTTCATGCGTTACGCGGGCGCCATCATCGGGATGCCCTTCTCGCTCGAAGGATTCGCGTTTTTCCTCGAGGCGATTTTTCTCGGAATTTATCTCTACGGCTGGAAGCGCGTTTCGCCGCGGGCACACTTGCTCGCGGGCATAGTCGTCGCCTTCAGCGGAATGATCTCCGGCGTGTTCGTGGTCACCGCGAATGCCTGGATGAACACGCCCGCCGGTTTTGAAATGGTCGACGGCAAGCCCACGAACATACATCCCCTCCAGGCGATGCTGAATCCCGCCGCGCTCCATCAAGTCATTCA
>DASZPR010000007.1:0-5910 GCA_035550235.1 Verrucomicrobiia bacterium
ATCAATGGCGAGAACTTATCGGCCACGGCCCTGGCGGCCGCCGCCGTCGTTGCCATTGCCACCACCGCCATTACCTCGGCCGCCGCCGCCATCGCCGCCGCGTCCACCACCACCGCCACCGCCGGACTCCTGGCGTGGCGCGGGCGCACTGAATTGCTGCTGGGGAGGCGCGGAACGGAATTCCTGGGCGGGGGCGGGACGGGACTCCTGCATTCTGGGGGATTCGGCGCGAACGGGTGGAGTATTGTCGGCCGGCTGTTGAAACCGCGGAGCATCAAAGGAACGCGCGGGGGCCTCCTGCCGCGGAGCGGGAGTCACGGGCGGCTGAAATTGCCGCTGCTGGACATCCCGTTGTTGTTGCTGGAGTATGCGCTGCTGCTGTTGTTGCTGTTGCTGCTGTTGGCGTTGTTCCTGCATCTGCTGTTGCTGCGCCTGCCGCTGCTCTTGCATTTGTTGTTGCTGTTGCTGGCGTTCAATGCCGCGATTGACCGTGGGCTGCGTAATATTCTGATTTTGCTGATCGCGATTTTGCCGCGCCGCATCGTTCTGGTTTTGGTTCGGCGTCAGCGGCGGGGTGACGATCCGGCGGTTGTTGTCACCACGGTCGGGTTGATTTTGATTGGGCGCCGCGGGCTGAAATTGCTGGCCGCGTCCGGGAGTGTTCGGCGGAGTTTGTGAAACGTTTCCGTCGCGAGCGGGATTATTTTGGCGGTCGGGACGATTCGCTCCGCGCATGATCAACGAGTTCGGATTCTGCGCACCGGGCTGAGAAGCGCGGTTGTCACGATTGTCGCGAGCGACGTTGTCGGCCGGGCGATTTTCATGCGGGACGCCGATAATCGGGCGGCTGCCGGGTGTGTTGTTCATGGCGGGGTTGCGTTCCACTTGATTGCGCGGCGCCTGGTTCTGAGTGCGTTCCACGCGGGAGTGGAGGTTGAATTGCGGCGCGGGTTTCACGCCTTCACCCACCAGCCTCGGGGCGACGGCGGTCTTCGGGGTCGGCAACGCCGGGCGGTACACCGAGAGTGAGCGACCATCGCGGCCCAATTGTGGAGACCTGGGGCCGTTGGCATCCGCCTGGATGCGTATGGGCCGGATGTCGGTGTGCGTGGCGGCGGCGACGCGATTCACCGGGATGCCGCGATTGATGAGTGTGTTGTTGCGGCCACGGATGATTTGGTTGTTGATGATGGTGGTGTTGTAAATCCTCGTCACTTCGCGATGGTCCACGCGGTAACGGCCGGGATTGCGATCGTGGAAATGGTTGATGGAAACGAAGGTGAATCGGCTGGCGCCCAGGCCGAAAGTGAAGCCGAAGCCAACTGAGCGGCCGTAATAGGTGAAGCCGAAGCCGGGGCGATAGCAGGCCGAGGGCGGGAGCGGGGCCCAGCCGCAATAGGCATCACTGTATCTCCAACTCACCCAAGCAGGTCCCCAAACCGTATCCGGGGCCCAGCACCAGCCGTAGTGGCTATTGCGAAACCAACGGCCATAATGAAATGGCGCCCAGCCCCAGGAATAATCCGACACCCAGCACCAGCCGCAGTCTGTGTAGGCCCAATGACCGCGATCACTGTAGGGCGTCCAACCGGGATTCACGACGACAACGGTCGGCTGCCAGCACGGGCCGTAGCCGGCGATGTCGACCCAGTTTCCATACGGTGCGAGTGAATCGTAGAAATAGCTATAAGAGGCGTTCGGCGCTTGTTGAACGTCTGCTTCCACATCCGCCGAGGGGGTCAGGGGCGGAGTTTGCACCATCGCGGTGGTGTCGGGAGTCGGAGCGGGGCCGCCGCCGGGTTCTCCCGGCATCGGGGTTTGCGCCGTCGCAGTGGCGGTTGTTTCAGGAGTGGTTGGAGGGGTCGCGGGCGCGGTGACGCCGCCAGCGCCGTATTGTTGATCTTTCCGGAGCATGGCCGAAATGACCGATTCCGGCGTGCCCAAATCGTTGAGATAAAGAATATCATCCGAGGAGACGTTGAAGGCGCTGGGCGAATTGGTCACATAGGCGAGCAACACACTCTCTCCGACACCGGCCTGCACGAGCTTCGTGAAATCCGTGAGTTGCGGGTTGTTGCTGACGTTGGTGCTGGCGGTCTCCGGTGTGGAAATCAGTTTGCCTTCGGCGTTCTCCAGATTGGCGTCGGCGTTGGTGGCGACGGAGTCATCGGTGATGACATTCGTGTCAGTCGCGGTTGAATCGGCACTTGCAGGCTGGGCCTGGGCGGCCTGGATGTTGGTGGGGTCATTCGCGGTGGCAGCCCCCGCGCTATCCTGGTCGCATCCGGCTAAAAACGGAGCCACCGCCAACGCGAGGGCGAAACTGCATTTTTGGATAAAACTGGCCTTCATAAATTCTCGATTCAACTTACGCTATTTTCACAGCGTGTCATATAAGGTTCGACTCATTTGCCGGGCAACCTATTCATTCGCGCCGACGGCGGAAAGTGCTTAAAAAAAGCCCACTATCCAAGGTTATTTGGCCTCTGCCCGCCTCGGCATCCCGCGAAAAAGCTTATTATTCAGCCTTATTTTGGTTGCAGATTCCAAATATAAGAGGTTCTCCACCGGTAACTGGTTCCGGCCCGAACTCAATTTGAATTGGCCTGGGGAGCGTCCGAGCGGAATTGAGCGGCGGGCAGGCCGGCGGAGTTATAGAGATGCCCACCGTTCGGGAAATTCACCCACGCGTAACGAACGGCGACGGGCGCGGGAACATCCGGACTGCTCACAACGACGGTTTGGCCGTCGATCTTCGCGTCGGCAGGGACGAATTTTCCATCGGCGCCGGCGACGGTAAACCATTTCAAGGTTCCATCGCGCGCGACCAGTCCATCGGCGTGGGAGAAGTGCACGCGAATCGTGTGGCCTTCGACTTTCATGGATTCATACGCGGGGCCGGAGTATTCGATTTTGCGGCCATACGTTTTCGCGAGGGCGATGCGCGCCAGGCGGTCGCCGACGTCCTGTTTATTTTTGGGGTGAACATTTTTTGCTTCGCCGATGTCGGTGGCGACGGCCATGCCGGTGTTCGGCAATTCGAGGACGGTGGCTTGCGCCTCGCGGACGCGCGGGCTGTTGCTGGCGGCTTCCTGGCCGGCGAGTTGCACGATGAGAAACGGAAAATCACCCTCGCCCCAGAGCTGGCGCCAATCGCGCACGAGCGTGGCTTGCACGTGCGGATAGAGCGCGATGCCGGCATCGCCGCCGACGATGGATTCGCCCTGATACCAAATCGCGCCGCGAATGGCGTAGGGAATAATCGGCGCGATCATGCCGTTGAAGAGGACGGTCGCATTATGCTGGTCTTGCACGGGGTCGCGCGGCGCGCTGCGTCCGCGAGCGCGGCGGCTGGGTGCGGCATTGGTGGCGGAGACATCTTCGGAACGCGGCGCGGCAACGACTGGCGGCGGATTGGTGCGGAAACGTTCCACGGCTTCGTCGAAACGGTCGAGCATGGGTTTGAGCAACGGGTCGGCGGCCATGGTTTCGCGGCGAATCCACGATTCGGCGGTGCTGGCGCCGAACGATTCAGTGATGATGCCGACGGGGACTTTGATTTCGCGCTGGAGATCGCGGGCGAAAAAATATCCGACGGCGGAAAAGGCGGGGGTGGTTTCGGGCGTGCACACTTTCCATTCACCGTTGACGGTGGTTTGCGGCGCGTAGGTTTTAGAGGCGGCGCCGGTAAACATGCGAATGAGCGGATAATTTGCGGCGGCGATTTCCGCGTCCTCATTCGCAACGCCGGCGAAGGATTTTATTTTTTTCGACATCGAAAAATCCATGTTCGACTGGCCGGAGGCGAGCCAGACTTCGCCGACAACGACATCCTGAAGTTCGAGCGGCTTCGCGGTTTGGGAACCGGTCACGGTGAAGGTGCGGCTTTCGGAGGAGGCTTTCATCGGCTGGAGATCCACGCGCCATTTGCCGTCCGCGCCGGCTTTGATCGAATTTTTCTGGCCGGCAAATTGCACGGTGATTTCTTCGCCGGGTGCCGCAGTGCCCCACACCGGCACTTTCAGGTCGCATTGCAACACCATGTGATCGGTGAAGAGGCTGGCGAGTTTCACTTCGGCTCGCGCGGCGGTAGTCAATAACACGAACAACACGCCCAACCGGCCGAAGAGGGGAACGATTTTCATTCCTTTTTGAGACGAGAACGAATGAATCAAGGTTTCCGCAAGACGGGCATTGCGACCAAGCTCATGGTTGGCAGCACTCGCGTCGAAGCGACGATTGACCTGGCCGCAAAATAAAAAACCGTCGCCGATCGGCGACGGTTTGATGGGATTAATTAAAAAGCCCGATTATTTGGAGGCCGCCGCATTGGCGCGCGGAAAACGGCTCAAAAATGAGCGCGCACCCAAAAGGCTCAAGCAGGAGATCCCGAGGAGCATGGCGGTTGCGCCGCCATCCGGGGCGCTGGGAATACCGGAACCAGTCCTGACCGCGTCAGCATTCACGGTGAGCGTAGCCGAATTAAGATAATAGAACACGCTGCTGTTATCCTGAAGCAGAGTGAAGGTGAGCTTACCATCGGCATTGACGTCCCCCAAAAGACCGCTGGTCAGAGTAAATGAGTAATCCAGCAACCCACCCTTATCGACGACCTTGTCCGTCGCCAAATCGATCGTCACTTTGTAGTTGCCTTGATTTCCGGCCCCCGTGGAGAGATCGAAAACGGCGGTACCGGAGGTAGCCGTGAACGACCCTACTGTGAATCCCTGAGTGGTGAGATCGAACGTATCGCTAAATGATGCCCCATGAGCAACCTTTTGGGCCGGGGAATAGGTGATGACGTCAGTGAATGGAACTGCGGAACTGGTTAGTGTAAATGCGATCGAGGCAATGCCCAGCAGCATCGCCGCGCGACGGTATAGTTTCTTCATTAATGATGGTGTTTCTACTGCAACTCTTGCGAGTTAGGTTCGCGCGCTCCTGAGCACCTTACGGGCCATCATTTCTCCCCAAGTCTCTCTGCCGCAAATTAGTGCGCGCATCCGATTGTGATTAAAGGGGTTAAAGCGCGGCTTTTCACATAAAGAATGTTTTCTTATATTATTTCACTCGTTTCATTCTGTAAACTGATGCACTCCCTTCGAACACCGTAGCCCCTTCTTATTTTCACAAGATGCTTATAGTTAGATGTTTAAGAAGCAAAAGTCCAAACGTAAGATATTCCGACGCCAAGTTTCCTGCCAAACGGTGCTACCCGCTCGAATTGAACGAGATAATGCCCTTCAGAAAAACCGTTTTTGTATTCAAAAACGTTGAGCGGAGTAGGTACAGGTAATGGCTCTCGGGGATTCCACGGGCCGAAAACACAAGTCGGTAGCGACCGGCGGAGGGTTAAAGGTAGGGCGCGTCGCTTCGCGCGCGCCGCTGGGACGTAAGAAATTCAATAGTCACGGAGCTTTCCTGCTACGGCGCGCACGGAGTGACGCGCCCTACCAGCTGTGGGCAAGCCACACGTATCTCTCGCAGTTACCGCTACAATATTTGTGGAAACGCTATAGGTGCGTTTACCGTGCCAAAAGCGCGTTGACCCATGCCACTCGCTGCGGGCATCATGTCCGGGTGAGGAAGTTGTTTCGGGAACGTGAGAATACCTTCAGACAAGGAGTGTTATGGCCCAAATTGGCAGGCTGTATCATCGCTTTGACGCTGCTCGCCTCACAGGCCGTCGCCAATCCGCAACTGGATCCGGCCAATCCAACCAATTTTTTCACGAACGTCGCCATGGCGATGTTCCAGCAGATGGACCTACATGATTTCAATGGCCGCCTGGTGACCATTACCAATATTCCCATCTACGAGGATCCGGCACAGTTCGGCGGGACGAATATCAATTATTACACGCCGGCGGTGCATCGCGTTCTTCAGTTGGCGGCCAATATTCTCGACGCT
>DASZPR010000008.1:0-3079 GCA_035550235.1 Verrucomicrobiia bacterium
GTATTGGGCAATGACGGTCGATTCCGGCTGTCCGTACCGACTGCCGGAGGCGGGAAGTACTTCCGACTGCGCAACCGAGCCGCAACCGCGGGAGATTCGGAGAGCCAATTTAATGAAGGAAACGAGGTCGAAACTTTGTCTGGAACAGATCTGCAAACAGCACGCCTTCTGGCGGGTCATTGAACAGATTGAGTGTCTCACTGATAACTGACGCCTTCGTCTGCCGGGTGAAATTCGCACCTCTTCTTTAATCAGATTGTTCGAAGGCGGGGTCGATTTTCTTTCCCGGTATTCATTTAACTTTTTTATCGATGTCCCGATTAATCTCCAGGTACGTCGCCGAATGCGCGGCCAGCCAACCGGAAGCGGTGGGTGCTTGCGCTATTTCATTCCGCGCAGCGATTCCCCTGATATCAACCGGGCTGGGACGATGATTCACAATCACCACCTGATTACCAAAGTGCCCAAACTCGACTCCTTTTATAGGAGAAATCAGTGCTCTGGGTGATGCGCCTGCCAAAGCGGCAATCGGCGTTGTTTTTAAAAGCATCACTGGATGCATTTCCCGCCGGCCGTAATTCGGTGGAACAATTGGCATGGTTCGCCGCGAATACGCGTAACCGTATTGGAAGCCGAAGGAGATCACCCGCCCCGTCCCGCACCTGAACTGCGCGATGCCAGGTTTGCCTGATTTGATGTAGGCGCCGACCGCCTGCCCACCCGGGTACGCAACGGTCGACCAACCGTGCGGGATAATTTCTTCGGTCCACTGAATGCAGTCGAAGTCGACAATCTCCTCCTCGATATTAAATGCTCGACGCGCCAATTCACAATGCGGCCCATGAAAAAACGTGCCGCCTTCCGCCACAAATTTTTTCACGGCAGTTTCGACCGCCGTGTTGTCACCGAGCTCATAGAGTGAATTGTGCGGCGCGATCAGATGTTTGTAACCCGCGAGCGCGCCAGCGGCGATCTGCGTTGGATGCAAAATGTCCACCTGCCAACCGAGGTCGATGAACTGCGCATACCAGCCGAGCAAATCCATGCGATGCCGCCCTTCGGTATCGACTTCCAGAGGTTCGTAAAGGCTCATCTCCGCCGGAAAAAGGATTGCGACCTCTTTCGCCCGCGGTTGGTCCAGCAGCGGAATTACTTCGGCTGCCCAGCGATTGCCCGCACGCAAAGAATCCTTGAACAAATCGTCCATGCGATACATCACCCCGCCGTCGTCAAGGCCACTATAACCGTAGATGTGAAATCCTTTCGCGCCGTTCGCGATATGTGTCGCGATAGCTTCCGCTGGCGATATAGCTCGATAAATATCACCGTTCACATGGCGCCCCAGATACAAGCCCGCAGTAAACGGCCGGTGCGAGTTCGCATTGCGCATGATGGAACTCTCGACACTCAACGCCATGGCGTCCGCGCGGTTTTCTGCGTTGAGCGGTGCGGCGATGTACAGCACGCTGTCGACGTGCGCCGCGCAGCGGTAAATATCCAAAGCGCGTTGTCCCGTCTGCCAATCAACCTGTCCGGGCGGATTGAAAAAATAACCCCACTGATGCAGCAAGGGCTCAATGAATAGCCTGGGTTCCAGTTCGCGCCAGCGCCTTTTCATCGTCGCGAGATATTCATCCAGCACGTCGGCGAGATGAGATTGATTGTCCACCCAACGATGAAAATCGGCCGTGCGATTGGCAAAGTCCGCCGCCGTTGGGCGGGCGCAACCGACCCAGTTCAATTCTTCCGGGCGCAGCCAATATTCCGCCGGTTGAAGTTCCGCAAATGATTTTGCCGCGAGACCATAACGTCGATTCAGTTTGGCGATGTCGCCTTCGTATCGTTTTTCCAACCACGCGAGATATTTCTGTTTGCCTTCGGCGTCGAAGCTCGGCTTGGGAATGGGCTCAAACATCGTCTGCATGATGATGCGGCCATCGCTGCTGCGGCGCATGCCTCTGCCGTAGAGTTTCAGGAGACCGCGCACGTGATCCACCATGGTTTGTTGGGCGCGAGGCGACCAATATTTATACGTGCCCATTGGCTGGCCGTTCGGGCGCATCGGTTCTTCGCCGCGCACGGACGCCACATCGCGAATGTTGGGATAAAGATTATCGCCGCAGAGATAGAGCGCGAGATGCGTATAATCGAGACCGTGTTTCGCCATCTCCTCCATCATGAACTCGTGCATGGCTACATAAGGACTGGCGGGTTCGCCACGATAGCGCGCGAAGAAATCCTCCCAGGCCTTGGAATCGAGATTGATGCTGTTGAAACCAAGATCAGCCACCTCGGCAATTCCCGCACGCACCGCTTCGCGATCACTGTAAAAGGGCTCGAAAAAATTTCCGAACCAAATGCTGAGAAACGGACGGGGATCGGGCTGGTTTTCAGATTTTTGCATACGACGGGCGGTTGTCGCTGATAATTTGCGATTCCTGGGCGAGCTCCTGAGTTCCGTCCGCGTGGGCCACGAGCGCGCCTTTATCGAGCGCCAAAATACGATTGGCACGGCGCAAAATGGCGTGGCCGTGAGCAATGATGAAAGTCGTTCGCCCGGTCATTAAGCGCTCCAATGCTTGTTGCACGACCGCCTCGCTCGCGGTGTCCAATGCGCTCGTGGCTTCATCGAGAATCAACACTCGCGGATCACGCAATAGTGCCCGGGCGATCGCGATGCGTTGCCGTTGGCCGCCGCTCAATTGCACGCCGTGGGAACCAATTTCCGTATCCAGCCGTTTCGGCAAATCATTGATGAATTCAGCCGCGTTCGCGTCGGCGATAGCACGCGTCAAATCCTCCTCCGTCACTCCCCGCAAACCGTAGATGATATTTTCCCGCAAAGTGCCATCAAACAGGATTGTCTGCTGGCTTACGACTGAGAGATAGCGGCGGTACGTGCGCAGATCAATGGTATTTATATCCACGCCATCCAATAAAATGCGTCCCGTCGTGGGCCGATGAAAACCAGTGATGAGGCTGGCAAGGGTTGATTTACCGGAACCACTCGGTCCGACAATGCCGATGGTTTCGCCCGCGCTCACCTTGAAATTTATTCCCTGCAAAGCCACCGGTGTGT
>DASZPR010000009.1:0-2561 GCA_035550235.1 Verrucomicrobiia bacterium
CAGTGATGCAGCCGGGGAGAATCGTGCCGCCGTAGACGAACACGGCCGCGCGGTTCATGCGGGCGATGGCCATGAGCGCGCCGGGCATATTTTTATCGCAACCGCCGATGGCGACGTAGCCATCCATGCCGGAGCAGCCGACGACGGTTTCGATGGAATCGGCGATGACCTCACGCGACACGAGGGAATACTTCATGCCTTCGCTGCCCATCGAGATGCCATCGGAAATGGTGATGGTGTTGAAAACGATCGCTTTGCCGCCATTTGCATTCGCGCCTTTTTCGGCTTCGAGCGCCAGCTTGTCGATGTGCATGTTGCACGGCGTGACGTTGCTCCAGGTGGAGGCGATGCCGATGATGGGCTTGGAAAAGTCTTCGGTTGTGAAACCGACCGGGTAAAGCATGGCACGGGCGGCGGCGCGTTCGGGGCCGTCCACGAGGGGGCTGGAATAGGGGCGCATTGGGTCACGTGTTGCGTGTTGCGTGTTGCGTGACGATTTAGCGGACGATTTCATTTTCATCGGACGAATAGTTTTGTCAGAAATGGCATGGATGACAAGTGAGAGAATTTGGGGGTAGTGGCTCAGTTTGAGGGAGCGCGGACTTTAGTCCGCTTCAGCGTGACACGGTCAAGCGTACCGAAAAGCGCGCGTCGATTGAGCTTGTTACCTTGAAGCGACCTGAAGGTCGCGCTCCGAGGAATTCAAATTAAGGCACTGCCAATTTGGAGCCAAAAGCGGACGAATTTAGAATCGTTCTACGAATTGGCCTTCCCGTCGATCGCGCCATTCGTGTCTTTTTCACTCTCGACCGCAGGCTTGAATCCATGGTTTGAGGAACGAGTCGGCCACAGTGCCATGCGGTTCAAAAGGCCATCGCGGATAACCAACGTATGAAACAGCACAGTGCTGAGATGCCATAGAAACGTCAGGAAAAGAAGATAGGCCAGAACGGTGTGTGACCTGCGCAGAATTGCATAGAGTGTCGGATTGGCGGGCAAAATCGGCGGGAGGTGCACGGACCCAAACATCACGATGGGATAATGTCCCGCGGACAGCATGGCCCAACCGATCAAGGGCAGGGCAATCATCAGCGTGTATAACAAGTTTTCCGTTATTGTCACCGTGCGGCGTTCGCGCGCGGACATCGTGGGTAGAAACGGAGGCAAGGTGGTCAACTTGCGATTGATCAGCCGAATGATTGCGAGGATTAAAATCATGATCCCCAGGGGCCGATGAATGGCCACCAACCGATGGTAATTTCCGAGTGACGCCACCATCGTCACCCCGATAAACAACATGGACAACAGCATCACGGCCATCAGCCAGTGCAGAATGCGCGACTGAATCGCGAATTTCGGCGCAGGGGATTTCTCCGTCGAAATCATCTCTGCGTCTCCTTTTCGGAAATTGCGCTGGAAGGTTTAGGCTCGCTTTCCCGCCGGGTAAAGGATTGCGAATAGACCGCCGACCGCGCGCTCAGCAGCGGATCGCCCGAAGCGGCCATGCCATTTGGCAGGATCAAGGGATCGAAATTGATGTCCCGCGCGGGACTGACGTCGTCGCTTTCAATATGTTCAATCGTGAGCACTCCGGCATCGATCTGGCGACGTTCCGGCGGCCAGGGGAGTGTTGCATCGTCCGTAGGGTCTTCCGCGTCGGCGACTGTGATGATCAAACGCCACTGCAGCGGATGTTGGTGAATGTCTTCGATCAATCCATCGAACAAATAATTTTTATCCGCCGGTGATGTATTTGAAGAATCGATTGGCTTGAATGGCTGGAGCGGAGCCAATGACCAGCGCACAAAGGACACAGTGCCATCCTCATTGATGAAGCGGAACGTATTCAAACTGTTGTAAGTGCTGTTTCCGAATCTCGAAGCTACCGGCTGGTTCATAACTAACTTTCGCGCTTTGGCCGACTCCGGGTATTTGTCCAAAAATGCCGCCAGTTTTGCCGGGTCGGGCTTGCCCGTCGCCGGGTCGGGCGCGAACGCGAATAATTGGTCATAGAAGCCCTGCGGGGTGCGCACGGTAAATACCGGCAGGTTGAGCATGGCGGTGCGCCATTCTTCACCATTGGGAAGTTGAAATCGCAAAGCAAAACCGCGAGGCGTGTGCGCCGCATCGGCCATGTTGGGTTGGCCACCTCCCAGCGAGAATCGCCCCAAAACCGGAATGCGTCCCGGTTTAAAGACCGAAGATTTGCAGAGCGCCGATGCTTTGCCATCGCTTTCGAAGTAACCGCTCACGCACACACCCTTGGAATGATTCCGGCGAAAACCAGGATGCGGTCCATTTGCGGCCTCAAATCCGTCTGTGAACCGCGAGGAAGATAGCGTTCGCGGCGTGAGCCAACCACCGGCATAAACAAATGCCAGCGCAATGCTTCCAATAATGGCACCGATGAGCGCTTTCCTGAAAAACAGGCTCTTTCGGGGCGGCTCACAGGAAGACGGATTGGTTAAATCCGGACTTTGGTTCATCCCCTTATTTTGCCGCGCTTCGGGGGGCTGTCAAACGAAGTGTGAATAAGCCAAATGCTTACTTTTTCAGAATTT
>DASZPR010000010.1:0-6323 GCA_035550235.1 Verrucomicrobiia bacterium
TCAAGAATTATTCCGGCATCCCCTCGTCGCTCAAGGATAAGTTTGGCAACGAGCCGCTCCTGCTGCATCCGTTGGTGGCGGCATTCGACCGGTTGCTGGGTCCCGCGCTCATCCTCACCGGAGTGATGCTTCTGCTCGGCCTGGGCACCCGGGTGTCGTTGTTCGTGCAGGGGCTGATCTACGTTGCGCTGACCATCGGTCTGATTCTCATCCGCCAGGACGACGGCGTTTCGTGGCTTGGCATCCACATCGCGCTGGTTGCCCTCGCTTTGGTGCTCGCCAGGCATAACCGATTTGCGATTCTCAAAAAATGGTAACGCAGCCTCTCTCCCGTCGGAAATTCATTGGCGCGACCGCCGTGGGCGCGGGCCTTATGCTGGCGCCCGGCGCAAAAATTTTCGGCCAGACCAAATCGCCGAACAGCAAGTTGAACATTGCCCTCATTGGCATGGGCGCGGAAGGCCGCGTGTTGCTCGAATCGCTGCTGAAGATTGACGGCATCCAGCTCGTCGCCATCGTGGACATCTGGGAATACGCGCGAACTTACGGGGAGCGTTACCTCAAGGCGATGAACGTTCCCGTGCGCAGCTACGAGAATTATGAAGATCTCCTTGCGCACGAGAAGGACTTGCAGGCGGCAGTCGTCGCCACCCCGGATTTCTGGCACGCGCCAATCACCAATGCGTGCCTGAAAGCCGGCTTGCACGTCTATTGCGAAAAAATGATGAGCAACACCATCGACGGCGCGCGTTCGATGGTTCAAACAATGCGGGAAACCGGCCGGTTGCTTCAGATCGGCCACCAACGGCGCAGCAATCCGCGTTATATTTTCGCGCTGAATCGCCTCGTCAATGGCGCAAAACTATGTGGCCGCGTGACCGCCGCCCAGGGGCAATGGAACCGCGCCGTCGCCGAGGATTTTGGCTGGCCTAAGAAGGCGATTATGCCCGCGGAGCAGCTCGCCAAATACGGTTACAAAGATATGCACCAATTCCGGAATTGGCGCTGGTTCAAGGGATTGGGCGGCGGCCCTTTATCGGACCTCGGAGCGCACCAGATTGATATTTTCAACTGGTGGTTCGGCCGGCCAGCGCAAGCCGTCATGGCCAGCGGCGGCGTGGATTATTACACCAATCACGAATGGTATGACAATGCGACCGTCATTTACGAATACCTCCGACCCGAGGGCGTGGTCCGCGCGATGTACCAGGTGCAGACCACCACCAGCGCCGGCGGCGGTTATTTCGAAATGTTCATGGGCGACGAGGGCACCATCAAAATGTCCGAGGACCCTTCGATTACCGCCGTTTTTCGCGAGGCCCGCGCGCCTTCCTGGGATGATCTAATCTCGAAGAATTATTTGCGCGCCGCCGCGGTTCCGGCCGCCGCCACGGACGCGGACAAAGTGGACGTGCGCGAGACCGCCCAGCTTGCGCAATACCAGATACCCGTCACTTTTCGGAAAGCGATTCACCAGCCGCACCTGGAGAATTTTTTCAATGCCATCCGCGGCACGGCCAAATTGAATTGCCCGGCGGACGAGGCTTTTCGCAGCGAATATGTCATCCACAAAGCCAACGAGGCCATTCCCGCGCAAAAAAGAATTGCGATTACCCCGGAAGAAACTGAAGCTTGAACGTATGAAAAAAGTTGCCGGTTCGCTTTTCCTTTTCAGCCTCCTCGCCGCCGGCGTTGTTCTCGCCGACGACATGGTTCCGCTCAAAACCGTGCTCCCGAAGCCTGTGTTTGTCGGCACTCCGGTGCCGATTAATGTGCCCAAGCTCGAACCGCCGCTGAAAGGCAAGCGCCCCGATTTCATGGTGCCCGCCGGCACCACCAATCTCGCGTTGAAAAAGATCGTCACGTCCAGCACGGCCGAACCGATCAACGGCACGCTCGATCTTGTGACCGACGGTGACAAAGCCGGCGATGAAGGTTCCTACGTCGAATTGAAGCCGGGAAAACAATGGGTGCAGATCGACCTGGGGCAGGAGGCGAATATCTATGCGCTTTTCGTCTGGCATTTCCATTCGCAGGAAAGGGTTTATTTTGATGTAGTCGCACAAATTTCCGACGACCCGGCCTTTGGCAGCGGTGTGACGACCGTTTACAATAACGACGCCGCCAACGAACTCGGACTCGGCGCGGGCAGGGATTTGGATTACATCGAAAGCTTTCAGGGGAAACTGGTGGACGCCAAGGGCGTGAAAGGGCGTTATGTGCGGCTCTACAGCAAGGGCAACACCACCGACAAATTGAATCATTACATTGAGGTTGAAGTCTGGGGCAAACCCGCCAAGTGAAGATGCAAAAAGCCGGATGCAACATAACGAGGCAAATTTCAGGCGCCCGGCTCCGGAGCGAAATATTTCCTCTTTATTCCGTCTCCCTTCCTCGGTAGTCGGACGCTGGGCGGTTTTTTTTGTCCTCGCGTTGCTGGCCCTGGCCGTGCGTTTGCCAAGGCTGGGCGAGCGGCCCATGCATACCGATGAATCCGTCAACGCTTATCTCATCGGCGAAATTCTCGGCGGCGAAAACTATCACTACGATCCGCGCGATCGCCATGGGCCCGTCTTGTATTTGCTGGCCGAACCACTGGCGCGGATTTGCGGTGCTCGAACCTTCGCTGACCTCACCGAATCCGAATTACGCCTGACCCCGGTTATCGTGGGAAGCGCCACGGTGCTGCTCTTCGGCGCGGGCGTGGAAATGTTCGGTTTCATTCCTTGCTTCATCGCCGCGTTGTTGTTCGTGATTGCGCCCCTGCCGGTTTATTACAGCCGCTATTTCATTCACGAGACCGTGTTCGTGGCGGTCACGCTGGGCCTGATGATTTTCGGATGGCGGGCACTCAAAACAAATTCCCTCTTGTCGGCCGCGGCAACCGGTTTGTTCGCGGCGTTGCTCGTCGGCTGCAAGGAAACGTTCGTGATTCATTTTTTCGCGCTTGGTTTGGGGATGGCGGTGGTTTGGTTCATTCCCCCCCGAGGGAAGTGGCCGTCGCTTAAAGCCATTCTCGTGGCGCTAGGTGTTTTCGCAGTGACCGCGATTGTTTTATTTACCTGGTTTGGAAAAAATTGGAGCGGTTTGGCGGATTTATTTCGGGCCGCGCCAAATATGGCTGCCCGCGCCGCTGGAGAAGGACATCAAAAATCTTTTGCATATTATTTCGGATTGATGGATCCGACGTTTCTTTTGTTCTTATTGGCTGCAGTCGGGGTTTATAGTGCGATACGGGACGGCCTCTCTCGCGGAAGAAAAGCCGGCCTGTTGCTCGCGATTTATGCGTTGGCGATTTTTCTTATCTATTCCGCCATTCCCTACAAAACTCCCTGGCTGGCGCTCAATCTTTGGCTGCCACTGTCATTGTTCTGCGGCATGGGGATGGCAAGGATTTGCTCGCTTTTAAAAAATTCACCCAGCCGGTGGATCGCCGCCCTCGCAGCCGGCTTTTTGCTGGCGCTCATCGGGCGACAAACGGTGTCTGTTGCCTTTGAACATCCAGCGGACCAAAAAAATCCGCTGGCCTACGCCCACACGGTTGAGGATGTGCTGCGCCTTCCGCCGCGACTCGATCAATTGGCGAAGGAGCAAAATCTCTCCTCGCCACTCATCGCCGTCGTGGCCGCTGATGCCTGGCCGCTCCCCTGGTACCTGCGCAAATTTAAGCGCGTGGGTTTTTGGCAACCCGGACAGGATCCCGGCGAAGCGGATTTTTATCTCACGTCCCCCACGGCGGCCGAGCCACTTGGTGATAAATTGAAAGACCGGCGTCCGCAATTTTTCGGCGTCCGTCCCGAAGTGATCATTATCCTTTGGTCGCGAGAGACGCCAGCGCCATGAATGACATTCACGTCTTCAACCACTACGCCATGGCGACGCAGTTTCAAATCCGCATCGCCGGCGAGGAAAAAAGTTACGCGGCCCAGGCGGCCTTGGAAGCTTTTGCCATGGCGGACCAGTTGGAATCGTTCTTGAGCCGCTTTCGCGCGAACAGCGAGATTTCTCAAATCGCTCAACTCACTCCCGGCGAAACGCTGCGGTTGAGCGAGCCGGTGTTCGCCTGTTTGGACCTGGCGCAGCGCATGGAGCGGGCCACCAACGGCGCGTTTTCGGTCAGCGCCGCGGCGTTGAAAACGCAACCGGAAAAACCGCGTTGGAGCCTCATCCGGGAGCGTTTCGCCATCCGGTGTGATGCCGGCAGGCTGGAGTTCGATCTCGGTGCGATCGGCAAGGGCTTTGCGCTGGACCGCATGGCGGAAATGTGCCGCGAGTGGGAATGCCCGCGATTTCTGCTGGTGGCCGGCGGCAGCAGCATTCTTGCGGGCCACGCGCCCGCAGAAACGCCCGGCTGGTCTTGCGGCCTCGGCGACGACCATTCACCCGAACGTTACTGGCTGCAAAATATTTCATTGAGCGGCTCCGGTCTGGCGGTGAAGGGAGCACACATCATCGACCCGCGGACAGGCGATCCCGCCGCGCTGCGCAGCCGCGTCTGGGCACTCGCGGATTCCGCCGCGGAATCGGACGCGCTTTCGACCGCTTGCATGATTTTATCGGAAACCGCTATTCGCGAAGTGGTCTACCGGAATGCCGGTTGGCTGGCGTTTTTGTGCGAAGACGAACGGTGGCGGGCCATTGGCGCCCGTGTGTTGCCCCCCACTGCCTGATTTTCGTCGGGAATAACCGTTGTGGAAATTTGGCTGAATGCTCGGGCTTGCCACTTCTGCTACGACGTTCGTCGTACTATGTAGAGATTCTAAATTAGGTATTCTCGGGTGCTGATATGTCGCAACTGCATCATTCGCCTTATGCCTCTCAACCTAAACTCCTTGAAGAAGGTGAAAGAGTTTATGGCGATCGTAAAATTTCCCTCTTCGTCGATGGTCGCGCGCAATTCGAGAGATTTGAGTTTATAATTCCAAACACACGATATTACAACCTGGATTGGAAAACGGGGGGCCTTGCGGGTACGGATGCGAATTAAGGACGCAACCAGGCGGCCAGAATGCATTCGCACTTTTACCACCACGCTCTCATGTTTATGGCGCGCCCGAAACGATTATCGATTCCTTCCACGCCGGAAATCGGGTGTCAATCAGTTCGAAGGGCCGCTAAAATCATCGGCAATGAAAAATGACAGAAATAATTCCTGTTTTACTTCTGTGCTGAAGTTGATGCCACTCAAATGGTGCGCGCTCGTTGCGTTTCTCGCCGCCGGCGTTGCCGCGCTATCGGCTGCGCCCGTTGCCGTTCAATCCGTTCACAAAGATACTGACGGCGTCACCCTCACGATGGCTCCGGGTAAAATGAGGGTGACGGTTTGCGCCGACGGCATCGTGCGCGTTCAATATTCGCCCATGGGAACGCTTCCTGCCGGGCAGGATTTCGTCGTGACGAATCGTTGGCGCTCCGCCTCGTTTAAAGTCACGGACGCGGAAGGGCAATTGGCCATCAAAACAGGCAAACTAAAAGTCTTCATTGATAAAGCGACCGGCGCCCTCGGGTTTTATGACCTCTCTGGCCGGGTGCTGCTTCAGGAACCGGCGGGCGGCGGCAAGACCATGAAGCCCGCGACCGTCAACGGAGAATCCACTTATCAGCCGGAACAAAGTTTTATCAGTCCCGCGGATGAATTTCTTTTTGGCCTCGGACAGTTTCAGGAAGGTGTTTGGAATTGGCAGGGAATGTCCCAGCAATTGCGGCAGTTGAACACGCAGATTGCCGTGCCGATGATTGTCTCCAGTTACGGTTACGGCCTGCTTTGGAACAACGCCTCGCTCACGGATTTTAACCCTGCTGACACGGAGGTAATCCTGACTGACAAGGCCGGCACGTTCACGACCACGGAGGGCGGCGAGTATGCGTTCCTCGTCAAAGACGGGGATCGCCGAAACCTCATCGGCCTCCAGGTCAACGGGCAGACCATCGCCGCCCTGACGAACATGTGGGTGACCTACACCCTCAGCGCCAAGACGACCTTGCCGGCCCATACGGCTTGCGCCGTGAACCTGATTGGTGGCGGCAGCCGCGCCAAAGTGTTCGCGCGCCCGCTTGGCAACACGACAACTTTTCGCTCCGAAGTCGGCGACGCGATCGATTATTATTTCTTCTACGGCCCCAGCGCCGACGAAGTGATTGCGGGATATCGCCTCGCCACAGGGGACGCGCCGTTATTTCCCCGGGCCGCGTATGGCTTTTGGCAATGTCGCGAGCGCTACTCCAGCCAGGCGCAGATGGTGGCGGCGGCAAAACAGTTTCGCTCCAATGACATCCCCGTGGATTTCATCGTTCAAGACTGGCAATATTGGGGCAATCACGGG
>DASZPR010000011.1:0-4031 GCA_035550235.1 Verrucomicrobiia bacterium
AGGCCATCGCTCCAATTGCCGGCAGTGTTGAACGAGCGCGTGCTTCCGTTCCACAGGTCGCTGTTCACCATCGTGGTGGAACGCGTCACATAATTCGGACCCAACAAATAGTTCGCCTTCACCTGCCATTGATTCAATGCCACGTTGCTGATGCGCACTTCGGTGTAGTCCGCGTTGCCGAGCGAGTCGGCGCTCCATTCCGAACGTCCCAGCCAATTGTTCACGTCCTGAATCGACGACAGATGATTGCTGACATCGAGGAATTCCACGATATCGCCATCGCGATACCACTGCCACCGCCCGCCCGCGCTGCCGTAAACTCCGGCGCCGTCCGTGAAGGTGATCGCATAATGGTGGCGCACACCGGCGGTCGTCGGGAGCGCGGTATCGATCGTGTAAACCGTTCCATTGTGCCGCGCTTCGAATCGTTGTTGGGTGAGGTCCGTGCCAATGGAAAAGCTCAGCATAACACCATCGGATTGAGAAGTGTTGTTGGGAGCCGCCGCCGGCAAACCGGTCCATTCACCGGAAGCACCGAGGCCGTCCCCCGCTTCCGTCGTCCGGCCAAAATCCAGGATGCGTCCCCAATTTTTAGCGGACAATGGTGTCGCCCAGATCTCAATCGTAAGATTGGTTTGTGAAGAAATAATATGGTTGGGCAGGTCAATGTAGGCTGAGATGGAGGCGACGCTCGCGTTGCCGGTCGTTCCGCCCGGGATGCGCAACGCATTGCCGGTGTACGTGGCGCCATTTCCACGCACCACCGCCGGCGCGCCGGAAACCAGATCGTAGTTGGTGGTTCCGCTGGGAACTGAGCCTGCCGAGTTGGTGAAACACCAACGGTAAATCGCATTGGTCAACACCGGCCCGTAGACCACTCGCAACGTGGTATCGCACATGCCCTGGGCCGACGCGGATATTCTGTAAGCATTGTCGCCGCCATTGATTAAACCGCCGCCGAGGCACGTGTAACCATCGCCCAGCAAATTAACGCCGTTCTGCCACACGTTGGGATTGCCGTACAAATAAGGATACGTCGCGCCGCCTCCGCAATAGTTATGCATCATGATGCCCTTGGGATTCAGATGATCGTCTCCATGGGCACAGCCGTAATTATGGCCGCCGGTCTCATGCGCCACCACGACCAACCACCACCACGTGCTGTTGATGGCCGAATAGGTGCCGGGCTGATAGGCGTTGCCCGCGGCGCCCGTACTCTGGCAAGGGACATATAGCACCTGGTCCGCTCCCACACTCGCGGCGTAATTCCTCACGTCGGAGTAGGAGGAATCGTTGGCCACCAATCCGAGAACGGAACTGTTATCCTCACCCACCGAGTCGCGGCTGGACATGATATATCCCACGATGTTCAAGCTCTCCCCGGTCCCGCTCTGGTCATTCAAAGCGTTGCTGCCGATGACGCCATTGGCGAGATTCACCCGCGCATTCGCCTCGCCGCCCCACGCCGCAGCGGTCGAGGGAGCATAGGAACACACCAAATCCGACTGCACCGCCGCATAAGCCGACACGGACGATCCCACCAGCGCCGACGCCAAAAGTTGCTTAAAAAAATGACGTCTGGTTTTTACCTTCATAAAATTATTTATTGATCGGCGCAGTTTTGACGAGGTCGTCAGGATCGCCGGCGCCCGGACCCACGCCATAGGTATTCGGGTCAATGGCCTTGACGATCACCTGGCCATCCTCACGCGGTTCGCCCACCACAAAGAGGTTTTCCTTCGGCGAAAGCACGGTGAACGCTTCGCGCCCATCTTCAAACGCCATGGTCACCAACGAGTCCGGATTGCCGGCGAGATGTCCGCTAAACATTCCATGCCGGCTGGAGCCGCCACCTTCGCGTTGAGCGATTTCAAATGCGAGTTCCTGCCCGTCCAGTCCCGGCAGGGTCAGTTGAGTGACCGTCGAGCCGGTCAACCGGGCTTGTTCAAAAACCGACGCCGCTGTTTCCTTGAGATAAACCAGTTGCCGTTCGAAGATGCGCGGGTTCTCCTCCACCATACGAGCGTATTCCAGTGGATTGTGGGCGAGCTGCCGGATGATATTGGTGTCTTTTCCGTCCGCGGAAGTCCACTGATTGTTGGTGCTTTCCCAACCGACGGGCAGTGGGCGGATTTTGAAATCGGGATAATTCGCGACGACACCCGGAATTGGGTGCGGCGCTTTCGAGGCATTGGTAAGGGCAGTCTGCGCGACTGAATTTGTCGCCGGTGCGGGGAGCGGTTGTTGCGTTACTAATTGATTGGTTGCGGAGACGGCATGGCGCCACTGAAGCCAACCGATGCCCCCGAGGAGAGCAGCGCCGGCCATGACGAAAACAAATATCTTAACTCCGCGACGCATGGATAAATAGACCGGCTAAAATACGTTCGAATAACTTCAATAATACCAAAAATCCATGCTTCGCAACCCCTCAATCGGGGCAACAAATCTCTTCAATCCAAAGTGAGCCGATCATTGCGCGTGAAAGCGCAACACGGTGAATGAATTGCCGGGAAAAGTGCGGGTGAGAGTCGTGCCCGTGTAATGGGAAGTTTCCGTTTTCGGCGAAACTTTCAACGGCTCAGCGATGGAATTTTCATCCAGACCGCTTTCCGAGGTGAGCACGGAGGCGATTAAATCACCGTTAAATGTCTTTTTGCCGCCCAGATTCAATTCCGTAGCGAGCGGCTTGGCACTGGCATTGACCACCTTAACAATCACGTCGCCGGTCTGCTTATCTTGAGCGGCGCTGGCGTAAAGTGCCTTGACCGGCTCGGCGGAATCGTAATTCACGTCGTGGATTAATTGGCCATCGAGAAAACACTGCACGCGCCGGCCATTGACGGCCACTTTGATGTCATACCAACGGCCCGTTTGAATGGAACCGGGCTTGGGATCCAGCGTCCCGCCACTTTCCACGCCATTTTGGGTATTTTCCCAACCGCCGATGTTCCACCAGGTTCGATCCTCATCGCCAACAATATGAAAAAGCACGAGGAAACCTTCGCGTCCGCTGATTTTGCGCGCCTTGAGTGTCAGCGTGTAATCTTTCCAGGATTTGTCGCCCGCCAGCGCGCGAACAAATTCCTTTTCCGCCGTCTGACGCAGGGCGCCGTCGTCAATGGACCATTGTCCGTCACCCAATTTTTTCCAACCGTCGGAATTGCTCGAAAAATCGGAGGCGAACAACGTCGTTCCGTCCGGTGCAGTGACTTTGATGTCCTTGAATTCCGCCGAGGTGTTCCAGGTGCCCACGCCAATCATGCCCTTGCTTTCCTCGGCTTCCGCGGCGGGCGATTTCACTTCGATGGGCAGCGTTTTGTCGCCGCGATTGTCCGCAAACATTTTTTGCACATAATAACCCGGCAGGCCATACCAGCGGGAGCTGTCAAAATTAATCAAATCCGGATTCCACGCGCGATGGTTAAGGTTCACCAGCAAAGGCGCGTAACTCGCCATGACCACGACATCGGAATTCCGTTCCATGCCGGTCATGAAAGCCGCTTCGCCGATCGCGGCGCGCAGATTGCCGAGGCCGCACTTGGAGGTCACCGCGTATTCGCCCACGAAAATTTTCGGGCCTTTGCGATCGTATTTGTCGTATTGATTGGCGCGGCGCATGAACGCCTCGGGAGTTTCATAATAATGTTCGTCGACGATATCAGGCGCCGGATTTTTCGGCCCGGGCCGTCCGCGCAAATCGGTGTTGGCGATGAATTGGATGTAGGGATATTTCGCGTGGATCGCGTTGACGAGCAGCGGCCAGCGTTCCAGATAATCCGGGCCGCCGTTCTCGTTGCCGATTTCCATGTATTTCAAATTGAACGGAGCCGGATGGCCGGCGGCGGCGCGCCTGGCGCCCCAGACGGAATTCGTCGGGCCGTTGGCATATTCGACCGCATCGAGCGCGTCCTGTTGCCATTCCGCCATGCGATCCATGGGCACGGTTTCGTGATGCGACATGCCGACGTTGATATCGAAGAGCGGTTCGGCGCCGAGATCTTCGGCGAGCTGCAGGTATTCATGAAAAC
>DASZPR010000012.1:0-1787 GCA_035550235.1 Verrucomicrobiia bacterium
TCCGTCGCGGACCGCATCGCCGATTGCCAGGCAAAGATGGTCATCACCTCCGATGGCGGTTTCCGCCGCGGCGCGATTGTTCCGCTCAAAAAGAATGTGGACGATGCGCTCGTGTTGAAGGACGCGCAGGGAAATCTGCTCGCGAAGACCATTCAACGCGTGATCGTGGTGCGCCGCTCGGGCAACGAGGTGACCATAATGGCCGGACGTGATTTGTGGTGGCACGAGGAAATGGCGCAAGTCGATGCTAATTGCCCGGCGGAGAAAATGGACAGCGAAGCGCCGTTGTTCATTCTCTACACCAGCGGTTCCACCGGCAAACCAAAGGGAATTCTCCACACGACCGGCGGTTATCTGCTCGGCTCGAAGATGACGACCAAATACGTCTTCGACCTGCGCGATGAGGATGTTTACTGGTGCACCGCCGACGTCGGCTGGGTCACCGGGCACAGCTATGTGGTTTACGGGCCGCTGGCGAACGGCGCCACGAGCTTCATGTATGAAGGCGCACCAAATTTCCCGGAACCCGATCGGTTCTGGCGCATCGTAGCCAAGTATGGTGTCACCATTCTTTATACCGCGCCGACCGCGATTCGCGCGTTTATGAAATGGGGCGTGGAATGGCCGAAGAAACATGATTTGAGCTCGCTTCGTCTGTTGGGAACGGTTGGCGAACCAATCAATCCCGAGGCGTGGATTTGGTATCACGAAAATATCGGCGGAAAACGCTGCCCGATCGTGGACACGTGGTGGCAAACGGAAACTGGCGGCATCATGATCACACCGCTGCCCGGCGCGATTGCGACAAAGCCCGGTTCGGCCACGCTGCCGTTTTTCGGCATTGTGCCGGAAGTGGTGGATGAGCAGGGCAAGGCCGTGCCGCGGAATTCCGGCGGCAAGCTGGTCATTCGCAAGCCGTGGCCGTCCATGTTGCGCGGATTGTGGGGCGACCCGGAACGTTATAAGCAGGTTTATTGGACCGAAGTGCCGGGGAGCTATTTCACCGGCGACGGTTGCCGCCAGGATAAGGACGGATATTTTTGGATCGTGGGCCGCATTGACGATGTTTTGAACGTCGCGGGACATCGCATCGGCACTGCCGAAGTGGAGAGCGCGATTGTCAGCCATCCGAAGGTGGCGGAAGCCGCCGTGGTCGGCAGAGCGGATTCCTTGAAAGGCCAGGCGTTGGTGGCGTTTGTGACGCTGAAAACCGGCGTGAAGGCGGACCCGAAATTGCGCGATGAACTCCGCAACCACGTCGGCAAGGAAATCGGTCCGGTGGCGAAACCGGACGACATCCGCTTTGCGGAAATGCTGCCCAAAACGCGTTCCGGAAAAATCATGCGCCGGTTGTTGAAACAGATTGCGGGCGGTGGAGAAATCAAAGGCGATACAACGACGCTGGAAGATTTCAGTGTGCTTGCAAAGTTAAGTCAAAATGACGAATAATGAGGATTGAATGAAGCTTAAAGTGGCGTTTCTGGTGGCGGTCGGGTTCTTACTCGGTCCGGTAGCGTTCGGCGCGACGCAATTGATAACCAATGGAGGGTTTGAAGCGAGCTCGCCGGATCCCTGGCTGCCGGGGGATCCTCTCCCGAGTGTTCCCGTCGTGGTCGACCCAACCACGGCGCATAGCGGGAGTAAATATCTCGCGCTCGGAAATGCGAATGGGCCATTTAACCAGGCGGTGTTTCAAAACATCGACATCCCGACCAACGCGCTCGTAACACGGTTTAGCTATTTTTGGGGATGCTCGATTGGGCTCGATCCCGCCGGGGTCGATGTCT
>DASZPR010000013.1:0-3042 GCA_035550235.1 Verrucomicrobiia bacterium
AATGGGACGGGTCATCACGGATTTGGGAGGGACGGGATCATGAAAATGAGGTCCAAAGTCCAAAGTCCAAAGTCCAAAGTCGGGGACTCACGGTGCCCGTCACTCGTCACTCGTCACTCACCACGCTAATATGTTACGCGCACTTTATTCAGCCGCGGCCGGGATGGAATCGCAGCAAACCAATCTCGACGTCATCTCGAACAACCTGGCGAACGTCAACACCACCGGCTTCAAACGAAGCAAGGCGGAGTTCCAGGAATTGCTTTACCAAACGACACGCGCGCCGGGCGCCGACCAGGGCTCGGGCAACACTCTTCCCACCGGTCTTCAGATCGGCCAAGGTTCGAAGACGGTTGCAACCTCTCGTGTTTTTACCAATGGTGATTTGACCCAAACCGGCGAGCAACTCGATGTCGCGGTGCAGGGTGATGGTTTTTTTGAAGTGCAGATGCCCGACGGCACGCTGGCTTATACGCGCGATGGCGGTTTCAAGACTTCATCCGACGGCCGGATCGTGACGAGCGATGGTTTGCCGCTCCAGGCCGGTTTCCAACCGGTGCCGGCAGGAACCACGAACATCACGATCGGCGCCAACGGCAACGTGACTTACAGCGGCGCCAACGGCAATACGACTTTTCAAGTGCAGTTGGTGCGTTTCACGAATCCCGCCGGCCTCGAGAGCATGGGCGGAAATCTTTATCGCGAGACGGCGGCATCGGGCACACCGCAACTCGGCACTCCGGGCACGAACGGTTTCGGCACGCTGAACCAGGGTTATCTGGAACTTTCCAACGTCAAGGTGGTGGAGGAAATGGTGAACCTCATCATGGCGCAGCGCGCTTATGAGGTGAATTCGAAAGCCGTGCAGGCGGCGGACGAGATGATGCAGCAGGCGAATAACATGCATCGCTAATTTGTAAATGAGAACATCCAACATCCAACATTCAACAACCAACAACCAAGTGTTCGACACCCGACCCCTCATTGGGTGTTCGATGTTGAATGTTGGATGTTGGATGTTTGCTCTTGTTTTGCTGGCCGCCCCGCCCTTACGCGCGGACAACGCCACGAATGCGCCGGCGCCCGTGGCTGCCTCGGCTGAGCGCACGCTGGAGCAAGGGGAGTTGACCACGATGCTCACGCAGGTGTTGCAACAGGAGTATGTGAAGGACCGCGGCGAATTGGAACTGCGTCTGACGCAGCCGTGGACCGCAAAGAAAATTTCCGATGAACCGCTCACATTCAAAATCATCGATATGCCCACGATTGGCGTGACGTCTTGTTTTATCGTGCGGTTTGAATTGCGCAACGCGCATGACGCGGTCCTCGGCTCATACCAATTGCCCGTGCAGGCGCATGTGTGGCGCGAGGCGTGGGTGGCGCGTTCGATGTTAAAGCGCGGCGATTCGCTGGCGGACGCGGACATTGACCGCGAACGTCGCGATATGCTCATGCTTCATGAACCACTGGCGGATTTTACTGCGGATCGCTCGACGTTGGAAATCGCCGAACCGGTCGGCGTGGGCGCTCCCCTTTTCGCGCGTTCGATCCGGCTGATGCCGGTGGTCCATCGCGGCCAAACAGTGCAGGCGATGGTCGAAGACGGTTCGCTCAGCATCACCATGAAAGTGGAAGTGCTGGAAGACGGCGCGCCGGGACAGACCATTCGGGTGCGCAACAAACAATCGCTGAAAGATATTCGCGGAAAAGTGCTCAATGAACAAACCATCCTCGTTTCATTATGATTAAAACAATTTTCACACTGGCCGCCGCCCTGGCGCTTTCGTTGCCGGCGAACACCTTCGCCCAATCCCTCTGGCACGATGAAGTGGCGCGCCCGATGTTCGCGGACAAACGCGCGACTTCGGTCGGCGATATCATCACGATCGTGGTTTCCGAAACCACTGCCGCCAGCAAGAACAACGAGACCAAGACGGAAAAGCAATCGAGCCTGAGCGCGGCGATCGCTTCATTTCTTTACTCGCCGGGCGCGAGCGGGTTCCTCACGAAGAAGGGCCAATTGCCCGCGATGCAATATAGTGCCGATGCGAAGCACGACGGCAGCGGGAGCATCAATAATTCAGAAACCGTGGTCGCGAAGATCGCGGTGCGGATCATAGACGTTTTGCCGAATCGCAATCTCGTGGTGGAAGGCCGGCGCGAAACGGCGTTCAGCGGTGAGAAGCAAACCATCGTTCTGCGCGGCACCGTGCGCCAGGATGACGTGGCTTCGGACAACACTGTTTTCAGTTACAACGTGGCGGATGCGACGATCCAGATCATCGGCAAGGGCACGGTGACGGATGCGCAACGCAAGGGTTGGTTCACCCGCATCTGGGACAAACTCACACCGTTCTGATTATGCCTTTCGTGCCAAGACAATTGAATATGAAACGGATTTGTGGCGGCGAAGCGGTGGTTTTCACTGATAAACCGCTGGCTTCCGGGCAATCTCCGAAGCGATGGGGAGGTTGGTCAGGCGCTTCCAATATGGCGAAGCCGCTGGCAAATAACGACGGCGCGCACGCCGTGACGCGCCCTACCCTCGTTCTGGTCGCAACGCTGATTCTTTTGCTCGCGACGTTGCTTCCGGCGTCGGCGACGCAGGTGCGGGATTTGGTGATGGTTTCGGGCGCGCGGGACAACCAACTCGTTGGCTACGGCCTCGTGGCCGGGCTCGCGGGGGATGGCGATAAAGATCCGGTTTACACCAAGCAAACCGTGGCGAATTTGCTCCAGCGTTATGGCATCAACGTTCCGGCGACGACGCTTTCGGCGAAGAACGTCGCGGTCGTGATGGTCACTGCGGACATTCCGGCGTTCGCAAAATCGGGCACACGGCTCGACATCCAGGTGGCCTCGATGGGCGACGCGAAATCGCTCCAGGGCGGCGTGCTGTTGCAGACGCCGTTGCTTGGCGCGGATAATAAAGTTTACGCGGTGGCGCAGGGTCCCCTCTCCATTGGCGGTTTTGTGGCGGGTGGCGGCGGGGCGAGTGTGACAAAGAATCATCCGACCGCGGCGCAAATCGTTAACGGTGCG
>DASZPR010000014.1:0-8540 GCA_035550235.1 Verrucomicrobiia bacterium
TTCGATGACCTGCTGTTGAAACATGCTCGAAAATCCGGGGCGGAAGTTCGCGAAGGTTGGACGGTGAATAAATTCATCCATGAGGGCGACACGGTATGCATCGAGGCGAGGGATGAGAATGGCGTGACGGAACAATTTCGCGGCTCGTTTTTGATCGATGCCAGCGGACGAAACAATCTGACCGGCAATCAGGAAGGGCTGAAGGTCGTCGATGAAAAGTTGAAAAAGCTCGCTATTTTCGGGCATTTTGACGATGTCCAGATGGATGAGGGCAAAAAGGCGGGAGACATTCTGCTGGTCCGCATGGAAAAAGAATGGTTCTGGCTGATTCCGCTTTCGCCAAAGAAAGTCAGCGTGGGCCTGGTCATGGATCACGGGGATTTTGTGCGCGCCAAACAAACGCCGACCGAGATTTTCAATCGTGTCTGGCAATCGAGTTCGGAAATGCGCATGCGCATGAAGAACGCGAAACAAGTCAGCCCGATCCAGGTCACCGGTGATTTTTCCTATCGCAACCGGCGTCTGGCCAGCTCGCGTTTGTTGCGCGTCGGCGATGCCGCCGGGTTCATGGACCCGGTTTTTTCCTCGGGTGTTTATCTTGCGATGTATTCCGGACGGCTCGCCGCCCGCAATGTCCTGGCCTGCCTCGCCAAGGGCGATGACGGCAGCCGGCGTTTCAGGAACTACGAGAAAACCATTTATGCCGCCATGGATTTATACCTCGAAATGATCGAGGGGTATTACACGCGGCCGTTCATGGAATTGTTCATGGAACCCCGCGAAAAGTGGCGTTTGCCGGACGCCATGGTGGCTATTTTGGCCGGGGAACTCGAGGGCGGCTGGAAGCTGGATTGGCGCCGTCGGCTCTTTTTCTGGCTGGTCAAAATTCATTCCAAACGCCCCCTGGTACCCGGTATCTCTTTCGCGGACAAAGCGTAAGTTATTGAAGACATTTGGTTTAAATCTTGGCCCATGCGCCAAAAATGGCACTCGTGTTGCTGGTAAACGCGCGGCAATCAGTGGTTTATCTAAAAAACTGCATGGAATCTATAACGCAAAACGCGCAGGACCAGCAAAGCGAGCAACGCATCGCCCTCCTCACGGCCAAAGTGGCCGAATTGTCCGAGGCCAATCGATCCCTCGCCAACACCCAAATGCTCGTCGAAGCCATGCTCGACAACATTCCCGACCGCATTTATTTCAAGGACTCCCAGTCGCGCTTCGTCAAGGTCAGCAAGGCGCTGGCGAAACGCCTCGGCGTCACCAATCCGGATGACGCAGTCGGCAAAACAGATTTTGATTACCATCCCGACGCGAAGGCGCGTGAATTTTACGAGGACGAGCAGCGCATCATCAAAACGGGTGAACCGCTTATCAACAAGGTTGAACGGCATGTCCGGAAAAACGGCGATATTGCCTGGAGTTCCACGACCAAAGTGCCCTTGCGCAGCCGCGATGGAACTGTCGTTGGCATCGTCGGCATCAATCGCGATATCACCGATTTAAAGCTCGCCGAGCAGAAGATTGAAGCTATCAATCGTGAATTGCGCGATGCTTCGCGCCAGGCCGGCATGGCGGAAGTGGCCACCGGTGTGTTGCACAACGTCGGCAACGTGCTCAACAGCGTGAACGTGGCGGCAGGTGTTCTTTCCGACCGCCTGAACAATTCCAAATCCTCCGGCATCAGCAAGCTCTCCAAATTACTCAGCGAACGGCAGGGTGATCTCGGCAAATTCATGTCCGACGACGAACGCGGTCGCCAGGTCCCCGCGTATCTGCAACAACTGGCCGAGCATCTCGAAAAAGAGCAGGCCGATATGCGCAAGGAACTTCACGAACTCGTGATGAACGTGGAGCACATTAAAGAAATTGTGGCCACGCAGCAGAATTACGCGCGCGTGCTCGGCGTTGCGGAAGTCGTCGATCTTTCTGAAGTCATGGAGGACGCCATCAAGATTCATGGTGGTTCCTATGAGCGCCATTCCATCAAGCTGATTCGTGAATACGACAAGCTGCCGCAGATGACTTTGGATAAGCATAAGGTGATGCAAATCCTCATCAATTTTCTCAGCAACGCCAAATACGCCTGCGACGCCGGTCAAAAGCCGGAGAAAATGGTCGCCGTTCGCTTGAAGTTGGCGGCGCCGGACCGCGTGCGGATGGAAGTCGCTGACAACGGCATCGGCATCGCTCCGGAAAATGTGACGCGCATCTTCTCGCAAGGCTTCACGACGCGCAAAGGCGGGCATGGCTTCGGCCTGCACAGCGGTGCTTTGGCAGCCAAGGAATTGGGTGGCAATATCAGCGCGGAGAGCACGGGCATCGGCCAGGGTGCGACCTTCATCCTCGAAATTCCCATTGTCCCGCCCAGCGGACTACCGGCAAAGACGCAGAACGCCTAACGTTATTTTTGCTTCTCTGGCAGCGGCATGATCGGCGGCATTTGGTTGGTCTCCGAGGATTTGTCAGAGGCGGCCGGTTCGGTTTTCTTTTCCGCGAGCAATTCTGATCGTTGCTTCAAGACGGGATCCACCGTCCAACTCGGAACAAGATAGGTCCATTGCTGGAAGGCTTGTTCCTGCTTCAGCTTATCAGCCGACTTCTGTTGGGCGTCTGCAAATTCCTTATCCAGGCGTGCTTTGTCTTCCGGCTTTTCGTCCTTGCCAGCCACGCGTTGCGCCGCAGGTTTGGCAGCCACTGCGATGGTCATGAAATAATCGTCGTTGGTTTTCGCGCCCACGCTGATCGTGTAATTGAAACCATCGAACGTTTCGATTTTAACAACGGTTGGCTTGTTGGTTCCGCTTTCATCCAATTTGCCGCCCGGCATAACGCTGGTAAAACTCGGCGAACTGAATGGGCTGGTCACGCCCGATAATTTTGAAGAATCAAGTTCCTCACCCGCGTTGGTGTTGGCCAATTTCCAATCGCCGGTCTCCGTCTCACGCGTTAGCTTCCACGAATTCGTCGCCACCGGAAAATCGACTTCAATCGATTTCGGTTTCTCGATCTTGAAGAAATCCTTGTCCAGCCATTGATCTGGATTCGCGTCCAGATTTTCCAGCGGATCGGAAATCAGCGCGACCTCCTGTGTATTCGTGCCCACTTCAACATAACGTCCGTCCGGGAATCCATCCGGTCCCTCCATCTGCGACGGCGCGGGCGATTTTTTCATGTGCATTTTGCCCAGCAATAGCGTGCGAATTGGCTTGCCTGATTGATCGTTGAAATTCGCCACCACGGCCGAATTGCTCCCCGCCCCTCGCGCCAGGTCCATGCGCGCCAGTTGCGAGGCGCCGATATCCTCCGCCTGAATGATTTTCAGATCGCGCAATTTTTTCAGCAACTCGCTGATTTGCGAAAAGTTTGCCGGATAATTCGCCCGCTCACGCACGCACCAAAAATCATTCGTCCTCACCAGATTCAATTCGTTGGTACCGTGTTGGACGGAAATGTGCGCAACGTCATTGACCGGGAAATCGTCGCCTAGCAATTTTTTTCCGACTTCCGCGCCGCCACCGCTCCATGAGGATTGCTGGCGGTTGTGCAACATCAAAACCGCGCCGCCAATGATGACGACGGCCACGATGAGAGCTCCGAGTTGTTTCAGATTCATTTTGCCGAATTACGTTTGCGTTTGAAAACTGCGAGTCCCACGCCGGTCACAATGACGAGCAGCGGCATGGCGGCGATATTCACGACCTCCACCTTGTGCTGGAGCGCATCCACGTCCCGGCGCAATTCCTTGTTGGCCAATTTCAAATCGGCACTGAATTTCACCTTGGCTTTTTCCAAATTTTCAATTTCCGCCTTCTGCTCGGGCGATTCGATTAACCGCTGATTCGGGCTTTTCTGCTGTTGCAATTCCTGAAGTCGCGCCACCGCTTTGTCGTAACTGTCCTGAAGTTCCTTCACTTTGCCCATCAACCGCGCCTGCGCGTCGGCTTGAATTTTTTTGACGCGCGTGAACGGATGCTGAAGCACCGCGCGGCTGCGCACGGCAATAAGATTGTTGTCGCCCGAAAGCACCTCGACGAGGTTCTGCGCAAAATTCAGGTTTCCGTTTATCGCCTGCAACGCCGTGCCAAACAGCGTGTTTACCCGCTGGAGCGAAAAACCGTCGTAAAACATGTCGGAATCACCAACCAAAACGACTGTATTATCTTCCTTGGATTCTTTCAAAGAAGCGTCCGGTTTCTTTTCGGCGGACTTGTCAGCGTCATTTTTCTTCTCGTCCGGATTGCCGTTGGGAAACGCGGTCTTGAATTTCCCGTGGAGCCGCACCGCCAATGCGTATTGCACGTTGGACGGTTGGAATTCCTTGAGAATATTTTCACTCGAAAAAGTCGCAAGCATTCCATCGACCAGTTGCGAATTGGTGGTGCTGTTCAGCAGGACCGTTTCCGTCAATCCCGGCGCCGGAGTTCCGGTGAACGCGCCGCCGGAGAAATACCAGATGCTGTCCAGGTTCGCCGTGGAGATGTCAATGGAACCGATGCCTTCGGGCGTCAACTGCAGCCACGTGGGGTGTTCTTGACTCGTATCCCCCGGCTCGCCCATGTTCAGGGCAAAGGTCCGGTCCGCCACCACCTTGCTGGTATCAAACTGGAGCCCCCACGCCTTGAGTAATTTGTCCAACGACGCTCCGCCTCCGGGTATTTGGCCCATCGCCGGATTCTGACCGCGGCTATCCACCAGCGAAGAGGCATCGAGGAAAGCAATCAGCTTCCCGCCGCGCATCACGAATTGGTCCAGCGCATATTGCGCCGCGTCCGAAATATCCTTTGGATAAATCACCAGCAGCACCCGGATGTCATCGTCAATTTTGTTCGCATCCATCGGTACGCGTCGCAAGGCGTAGTCGTTCTGCAATTCTGTGATTAATTCCCAGGGCGGTTGCTGTCCCTGCTGTCCCATCTGCTGCATCATCGGGTTCGGTTCGGTGCCAAAGACGGGCAACGCGCTCATCACGCCGATGATCGGCTTCGCCGGCGCGATCACCCGCGAAATCGCGCGGGTGATGTCATATTCCAATTCCTGCTCGCGAGCGGGCGACAAAAATGGAATCGATTCCTTCGCGTCGAGCTGGCTGACTGCCAGGCCCAGATAAAACTTCTCTCCTCCGCGCAACGTCTGTGCTTCGATTCCATCCAGCCCGGCCGAATCCTCCGCATCCGAATCAGGCTGCGGATCGTATTTTTGAACAATCAATTTGCCGTGCGCGGCTTGTTGATATTCCGCGAGCAAATCCTCGACCTCTTTGGCATAACCTTTGAGAAAAACCGTATCCGGCGTGGCGTTCTCGGGTTGAGTGCAATAATACCGGATTTTTACCGGCGTATCGAGCTTGGCGAGGATTGCTTTCGTGCCTTCGGACAGCGTGTAAGCTTTGTCCTTGGTCATATCGATCCGCTTGTGCACTGGAGCCGTGAGGATATTAAAGCCTACTACGATCGCCGCCATGATGACCACGCCCGCGGCGGAGTAGAGAACTGTTTCTAAAGATTTTTTCTGCATGGAAATTCCTTTTTTAACCGGCGCGATGCCCGCGTAAAATCACGCTCGTGGTGAACAGCGAAAACACGATGATCGACAGGAAGAAAATCACATCGCGCGAATCGAGCACGCCTTTCTGAAAACCATCGAAGTGCGTCATCACACTCAACGAGGTAATCATGCTCACGAACCACGGTTTGACCGCCTGCCCGAGAAAATCAATTACCGGCGGATACCCGCACAAAATCAGGAAGAGGCAAATCACCAGCGCGATGACGAAGCTCACCACCTGGCTGCGCGTCATCGCCGATGTGATGCAACTGATCGCCAAATAGGCCCCCGCCATCAGCCAACTGCCGACATACGCGGTGAAGATGACGCCGTTATCCGGTTGTCCGAGATAGTTGGTCGTGATCCACAAGGGAACTGTGAGCAAGAGCGCCAGGCCCAGGAACAACCACGACGCGAGGAATTTTCCCACGATGGCCTGCCACGCCGTGATAGGCATCGTCATCAACAGTTCAAGCGTCCCCACGCGCCGTTCTTCCGCCCACAATCTCATTCCCACCGCCGGAACGAGGAACAAATAGAACCACGGATGCCACAGGAAAAACGTGATCATCGAGGCATCATCGCGCTTGAAATACGTGCCCATGCCGGTTCCCACGAAGAAGGTGAAGAACCCGCATAGCAGTAGAAAAATCACGAGAAATACGTACGCGATGGGCGATGAAAAATACGCCCCGAGCTCGCGTTTTGTGATCGTTTTGATGTTTGCAAAAGTGTTCATTGTTTCGACTCCTTCCCCGTATCCGGCATCGTGATGCTTCTAAAAACCTCATCCAACCGGCCTTCTTCGGTGTGCAATTCCTCAATGCGCCAGCCTTGCGCCGCATCCGCGACGCTGTGCGCCAAAGTGCCGTTGATGCCGGGTTTGGGAAAGGCGCGCGCAGTCACTCCGGTGGCGTCCTCCTTCAAAATGGTTGCGCGTTTTACGGTCGGGAGATTCGCCAATTTTTGTGTGACCGCCGCGGCATTCACGCCTGTCACCCGCAACGTCACCGCTCCCGCCCATTCGGATTTTTGCCGCAACTCCGCCGGCGTTCCGTTCGCCACGATCCGGCCACGGTCAATGATGATGGCCCGCGAACAAACGGCGTCGACTTCCTCCAAAATGTGCGTTGAAAAAATAATTGCCTTCTTCTCACCCATGCGCCGAATCAAATTGCGAATCTCGTGCTTCTGATTCGGATCCAATCCGTCCGTGGGTTCATCCAGCACCAGCACATCGGGATCGTGAATGATCGATTGCGCGAAGCACGTGCGGTGACGGAAGCCCTTGGAAAGCGTTTCCACGCTTTGATACTGCACCGCTTCGAGGAAGCACATTTCAATCGCGCGCGCGACGGCTTTCTTTTTCGCATCGCCGCGCAAACCGCGAATCTCCGCCGAGAAATTTAAAAAGCCGCTCACGGTCATATCGGTGTACGCGGGCGCGTTTTCCGGCAGATAACCAATCAGGCGTTTCGCGGGAATGGGATTTTCGACCATGTCGAATCCGCCGACGGTCACCGTCCCCTCATTGGGAGGAATGAAGCCGGTGATCATTCGCATGCTGGTGGATTTGCCGGCGCCGTTGGGCCCAAGGAAGCCGAGCACTTCTCCCCGCTCGACCGAAAACGAGATGCCATCCACCGCTCGTTTCGGCCCGAAAATTTTTACCAGGTTTTGAACTTTAATCATATGGGCAAGGCGCAACGCGCCGATTTCAACCGCGAACGAACGCTCGAAATAGCGTTTCCCGGCAGAAAAGTAAACGGGTTTTTCACCGCCATTGTCTTTGGCGGCGGACTTGCATACATTCCGCTTACAGTAGTCACTTTTGGAAAATAAATTCGCGATAATGTTCAAAATTTTTTCAAGGCCGTCGCAAAAACCACGGCCGAAAAATATTTTTCCCCTGTGGAATGGCCACTTTTCGCTGCTGTTTTGTTTTCTTTTTTTAACCGTTCTTTGCGGTTGCCTCTCCCTGCGCCCCCTGCCGAAAGCCGATCTTTCGCAGCCTGGATGGACCATCCGGCAAGGCCAGGCCGTGTGGCAACCGAGCCGCAAGTCTCCCGAAATCGCGGGCGAACTTCTGCTCGCGACTCGCACGGATGGCTCCAGCTTTGTGCAGTTCACCAAGACGCCATTTCCTTTTGCGATCGCGCAAACGATGTCGAACCGTTGGCAACTTGAAATCCCGCCGCAGAACACGCGTTATACCGCGCCCGGCAAACCGCCCGCGCGCATCGTGTGGTTTCAACTCGCGAATGCGCTCACCGGAAGGCCGCTGGCGAAAGGCTGGACGTGGCGTGATTCCGGCGCGAACTGGCAACTGACCAACTCCTCGGGCGAGTCCTTGGAAGGCTACCTCTCTCCATGATACTTCC
This sequence comes from Verrucomicrobiia bacterium, assembly GCA_035550235.1. Taxonomy (GTDB): domain Bacteria; phylum Verrucomicrobiota; class Verrucomicrobiia; order Limisphaerales; family DASXHY01; genus DASXHY01. The sequence goes on from DASZPR010000014.1 coordinate 7,929, forward strand.
CCGCCGCATTTTCATCGGGCTTTGGATTATCCTGCCGGTGCTGATTCTTTTCGGTTTCGCGCGATTGCACTTTGATGTTGAAGTGCTCGATCTGCTGCCCTCAAACAATCGCGCGGTCGAAGGCCTGAAACTTTATCAGCAACGTTTTTCCAACGCGCGCGAACTCATTATCACCGTGCAATCAGGTGAGGCTGAGCACACCGAAACTGCTGCGCGCAACATTGCTGAGCAGTTGCGAAAGGAAACCAATCTCGTCACGAGTGTCACGTGGCAGCCGCCCTGGCTGGAAAATCCAGGACAAACCTCCGAACTCATCGGCTACCTTTGGCTGAATCAGACGCCCGCCGATTTTGACGAACTCACAAACCGCCTGGCGCCCGCCAATCTTCCCGCCTCGCTCGCCAGCACGCGCGAAGAGCTCGCTGGCTCCATGTCTCCCGGAGATATTGCGCGACTCAGTTACGATCCACTCCGGCTGACGCAACTTCCTGAAAGCGCCGCCAACGCGGCGCCCAATTTTGCCCAGGGCGGCGATTTGTTCGGCTCGCGCGATGGAAAATTCCGGATCATTTTTGTCGAGGCCAGCACCCCACTCGCGACCTACAAAGAGTG
>DASZPR010000015.1:0-1639 GCA_035550235.1 Verrucomicrobiia bacterium
CGATAACGATTTGCCGCACACTGATAGCTGCCCCGGCTACGGGTCGGTCATCAAGTACAACGCCGCGACCGTCATGGAAATCGGCTGCGACGTTTCCAGCATGGCCACCGACGACGGCTCCTGCTGCATCGTGGAAGTGATGGGCCGCGCCGCGGGCTGGATTGCCGCGGGCACCATTGTCGCAAAACGCGATCCTTCCGATCCGCCGCACATCATTTTGTTGCCTGAATTGCCCTTTAACGAAGAGAAATTCCTCGCCAAACTGAAACAGGTTGTTGACGAGAATCATTATTGCGTGATCGTGGTCGGCGAAGGTCTCAAGAACGAAGCCGGCGAAGAAATCGGCGCGGATAAAACCAAACTCGACGCCTTCGGCCATCCCGTGCTTTCCGGCGCTGCGGATGCGCTCGCGGAAATCGTCCAGGGCAAACTCGATCTCAAGACCCGCACGGTGAAACTTGGTTACGCCCAACGCGCTGCCGAACATTTTGCCAGCGCCACGGATTCCAACAACGCCTACGCGTGCGGCGTCGCTGCCGTGAAAGCCGCTGTCGAAGGCCAGAGCGGGTTCATGGTGAAAATCGTCCGCAACACGAATGGCAACGGCTCCATCAAATGGGAAACCGGCCTGCAGGATTTGGGCGAGGTAGCCAATGTGGAACATTTCATCCCGCGCGATTGGATTTCCGAAGACGGCTTCCTGCCGAACGAAAAATTTGTCAACTACGCCCGACCCTTGATCGAAGGCGAAGTAAAATTCCCGATCGAAGGCGGCCTGCCGAAATTCGTGACGTTCGACAAAACGCGTATTGATAAAGTTTTGCCGCCGCGCAGCTAACTTGGCGCCGCCGCCTCGGCGGCGAGTCATGGCATGGACATCACGCCTGCGATGTCCCCGACCGCGCACCAACGGTTGGAACGAACGCCTCGAAAGGCCAAGTCAGCGACCATGATCCGTTTCTATTCGCAATTCCTGCGAACTGCCGCTATTCTTCTCGCCATGAGGAAGTTTAAATCGGTTGTCTGGGGAATTATCGCGCTCTCCCTTTTCTTAAGCCCCGAGTTGGCCAGAGCCCAGGGGAATTTCAAGCAACCTGCCGCATTGCATTGCTTGTGGAAAGCCCAGGGTGCCAGCAATGTTGTCTACCTGCTCGGTTCCGTTCATTTACTGCAAGCGAGTAATTATCCGCTGCCCGCAATCATCGATTCAGCATTTACGAATTCTCAAATCGCCGCTTTCGAGACAGACATCGATAAGATGGACGACCCTGTTCAACAGGCCGCGATGCTCAGCAAAATCAGTCTGCCGGAAGGCCAGACCTTGCAGCAGAACTTGTCCCCCAAGGTGTATGCCGCCCTCAGCAAACACGCCGCCGAAGTGGGTTTGCCCCTGCAGGCGCTCGAACAATATCGGCCTGCCGTCGCCATCATGACGCTGGAAATGATGGAACTGATGACGATCGGCGCCGACCCGGAATTCGGCGTGGACAAACATTTCATCAACCTCGCCCGTGAGAGTGGCAAGCGCGTCATTCCGCTGGAAACCATTGATTTTCAGATCGGCCTTTTGACCGGGTTCACCAAAGCGGAAGAGGATTTGATGGTCGAAAAATCGCTCGACGAGATCGACGATGAAAAA
>DASZPR010000016.1:0-1876 GCA_035550235.1 Verrucomicrobiia bacterium
CATGCCCGGCCACATGAACGTGCTCCTCGCCGAAGCCGATGTCCCCTACGACCAGCTTATTGAAATGGAATCGATCAACCCCGTGATGGACCGCGTGGATGTCTGCCTGGTCATCGGCGCAAACGACGTCGTGAACCCCGCCGCGCGCGAGGAAAAAACAAGCCCCATCTACGGCATGCCCATCATCGACGCCGACAAGGCCAGGACCGTGATCGTGATGAAACGCTCCATGGCCGCCGGTTTCGCCGGCATCGAAAATCACCTGTTTTACAAGGACAATACGCGCATGCTTTTCGGCGACGCCAAAGCCTCCCTTAGCGCAATCATCGCCACCCTCGAGGCGGGCTCGGCGGTGCACTAGCAGACCGCCCTCAGGGATTCTTCATATAATCCCGCGTCACGAAATCCGTGGATTCGTAGGCATCATGACAATTCATGCATGATTCGATCTTCCCGCGCTGCTCGATCTTTTTGGCATCGCCGGATAGAACGAAATACTCCCAGTCGCCGCTCGCGGGATTGAAGCCCTTGTCGCGCTTCACCATGGCCGTGAAAAGTTCCGTGTTCGTGGCGGATGGGTCGGAAAACTTCTCCTTCAGCACCACTGTCCCCACCGGGTAAATACCCTTGCCATTCTTCAACACATCCAAGCCCTGCTTTGAAATGTAAATGTGATAACACTTCGCCAAATCATGGGGGCCTTGCCTGATGACGCCGGGCGCGCAAGCCGCCGCCACCTGCGGCTGCATGGAACGCGGCTGGTCTGTCACCCGCACCAGTTTGTCGCAACGCTGCTCAACGAGCGAAAGGAGGTTGTCGCCATCATTGGTCACTTCCGCAACTGCAGTGCAGACCAAGGCCAGCGCAGGGATGAGGAGGATTGCGCGCATAGGAAGGTTCTTGCTTTGACAGGGCAAAAAGTAGCACGTTCAAAAAAAATTTGCAATTCGCTCAAGCGCGCGGGTGAAACTTGTGATGCACGTTTTTTAAATGCCGGCTGTCCACATGCGTGTAAATCTGCGTGGTCGAAATGTCGGCGTGCCCGAGCATTTCCTGGATAATGCGCAGGTCGGCGCCGTTGCCAAGCAGATGCGTGGCGAAGGAGTGGCGTAGGAGGTGCGGATAGACATTCATATCGAGCCCGGAATATTTTGCCACGCGCTTGAGGATTTGCCACGCGCGTACAGTGGTCAGTTTCGTGCCACGTACGGAGAGGAAAACGTCGCTCACCGTTTTTTTGCCGACGAGTTTCGGGCGCTCGCGCTCCAAATACGCTTGCAGGGCCTCGCGCGCTTTCTTGCCGACGGGCACGATGCGTGTCTTGTTCCCCTTCCCCGTCACGCGAATGGTGCCATCGTCGAGATTCAGGTTTTCCAGCTTTGCATTGACCAACTCCGAAATGCGCAGGCCGCTGGCATAAAGAAGCTCGATCATCGCCCGGTCGCGCAGCCCAAGCGGTTGTTTTACATCGACGGCGGCGAGCAACTTTTCGACCTGGACTTCGTTCAGCGTTTCGGGGAGATAGCGCTCAACACGCGGCATTGGCAGCACCTCCGCCACATCGCGCTCCGTGATTTTTCTAATGTGCAGGAAACGGAAGAAAATCTTGATCGCGACGACAACGAGTTTGATCGACGCCGCGGCGAGCCCGCGCTTTTTGCAATCCGCAAGGTAATCGGAAATGTGCTGGTGCGTGACTTGCCGAGGATCAGTCACCTTCCGCGCCCGTGAAAGCCATTCCGCAAACGCTTCGAGCGAAATGCGCGTGGAGACCTGGTAATTTTCGGAAAGACCGCGCTCGGTGGCGAGGTAGAGGATGAATTGGTCAATTTCCGCGTTCATTTGCTGCACGCGGAAATGGCCCGCTCAAAATCGG
>DASZPR010000017.1:0-2088 GCA_035550235.1 Verrucomicrobiia bacterium
GACCTCCGTTTCCAGCTACGTGCCATTCGTCATGTCCGGGCTGCCGTTCCTTGCCGGATTATTTGGGAGAAAAAAAGGTAGGGCCGCCGGTCCTTCGTTGAAACGCATGGCTTCGCTGGTGATGCTCGGCTGGAAAACCTACCAGCGTTTCAGCAGCTCTTTCAACCGGACCTCGTCGCGAAGATCGGAAGGAACAAAAACGGCCGCCGAGGAATATCTGTCGAAAAGACTCTAAGTTGTTTTGGAAAAGCGAAAGCAGTTCCGAATCATTAATTATGCCAGGTAAAAAACGCCTCCGTGGGGCGAGTTCGAAAGAACAACGCCAGTACGAACACATCAAAAAATCCGCGCAGAAATCCGGCCGCTATGGCAAACGCGCCAAGGAAGTGGCGGCGCGCACGGTGATGAAGAAGCGCGCGCAAAAGAAGAAACGCAAGTAGTCGGCCGGTGCGAGCCCGGCGCCCATGCCAGGGCACAAAGTTGGAGACCAACAATCAGCGAGGCAACCCCGCGTTTTCACGTAAGTGTCAATGTGGGAAGGGCGAGTTTTGCCTGAAACCTTGCCTGCTTTTGGGGAACAGACCCTATGGCTGGGAAAGTTAACCAAACCTAGCGTATGGCCGGAGATTAGTTGAACCGAGGAAAAATCAAACTATATGAAAAGCAAATTAGTTATAACGACCGCGGCAGTGTTGTTAACCGCAAGCGCAGGCATGGCGCAAACCACAACCACCACGACGGAAACGACCACTGTGTCGCACGTGTGGAACGATCCCAACACCTGGTGGGGAAACCATTGGGTCTACAACGGCGGTGATCGGTACACCGCGAATGAACTGAGTCTCGACTTCTTCGGCAGCTATATTTCCGGCGAGCGCAGGGCCGAGGATTTGTTCAAGACCAACATTCGCCACGGCGCCTGGGGCGGCGGCGTGGGTGTGAATTATTTCTTCACTCGCGAAATTGGCATTGGCGGTGACATTGAAATTCCTGATGACGGCGGGAATTTCGTGAACAATGTCGACGGCAGCCTGATCGCCCGCCTGCCGATCGGCCATACCGGTCTGGCGCCTTATGTGTTCGGCGGTGGCGGACGTCAGACCGAGCCGGTCTGGCAATGGACCGGCCACGCGGGCGTCGGGATTGAATATCGTTTCAACCCGGTTACCGGCATTTTCACAGACGCCCGTTATATGTGGGTGGACAAGACCGCGGATGAAATTTTGTTCCGCGCGGGATTGCGGTTTGTGTTCTAGAATAGGGTCGCATGTCACCGACGCCGGGAGTCATCTCTCGGCGTTTTTCTTTTGGTGTTTTCGCTTTCAGAACGGCGGCGTATTTGTTTTCCTGTAATCATGTCGCAGACTGCCAGCAATATCGTTGATATCAATCGAGCCCAGACTATCAGTGAGGTGGATACCTTCACGGTGGAGCGATATCAGCAATTCGCACGTCATTTGCCGGCCGGAGCCAGGTCAGTCATGGATGTGGGCTGCGGCGTGGGGCGGGGCGGGCAGGCGTTGAAATCCTTCAATCCGGCATTGGAAATCATCGGCATGGATTGCGTGCCGGAGCGGATCGAAAAATTGGATAAAAGTGTTTACGCGCGCGGCCTCTGCGCATTCACCACGGATATCGGCGCGCCGGATAAATCCTTCGATGCGATTGTCGCGGGTGAATTTCTCGAACATTTGCCACCTTCGCAAGTGGATGCGACCCTGGCCGCATTTTTCCGCGTCCTGCGCCTGCGGGGGCGTCTCCTGATGACTACACCCAATCCCCATTTTTTGCTACATAAACTCAAAGGCGAAAGCGTACTCCTGGAAGAATCGCATCTCACACAGCATTATCCGGATTGCCTCGCGCTCCGCATGCGTATGGTTGGATTTTCCCGCATAAAAATCTACGGTAGTGGCAAAGCCAGCCGCTATTTCGGCCAGCATTTTCCCATTCGCAGTGTATACGGCAGCTATCTGATCTACGGTGATAAGTGGTGACGGGCGGTCAGTGATGTTGGACGTTCGACGTTCGCGTTCAATGTCGCCGTTCGCCGAGCCCCTTGGTCCTTTTCCACAACCATTTTAGGTC
>DASZPR010000018.1:0-18660 GCA_035550235.1 Verrucomicrobiia bacterium
GCCCACGCCAATTCGACGCCATAGCCGAGGTCGAGATGGAATGGCCAGATCAGGCAGGCATCGCTCGGGATGGTAACGGGCTTTTCAGGAAAGGTGAGCGGGTCGGCAGCGAGATGGAGGGTGAACTGCACATTTTGCTTCGGAGGAAGCGTTTGGAGGCGTTCGTAATTGTTGATGAAAATAAAACCGTTCGTGCCGTTCGAGCAGACGCTCCAGCGAAGAGTGTCGGAATCGTTTTTTCCCTGCGGGCGAATGTCGGGCATGGTTACGGCCATGTTGGCTAGTTGAGGGCCCCATTCGTGGAGGAAGAGGTGGAGGCGGCGCAGACGATGATATTGTTCACGGACCTCGCCATAATTTCCGAGCGGCGCCTGGAAATCGTAATTTTTCTCCGGCATGTCGTTCCAATAACCGGTGGCCTGGGATTCCATCAGGGTGGAGAGTTTTCCGTCCGGATTGACGCCGCCGTGATACATATAATAGCCGAGCAGCGTGCTGCCGGAGCCAAGTTTTACGAGCGTGGTGGCTTCGGCATCTTTCGGGTTAAAAAGAATCCGGCGATGATAACTGTTCATCATGCCGCCGCCGATTTCACAAGTGAGATACGGGTATTTATCGGCATCGGGCGGGTCGACTGTGCCGCCGTGGCCCGGCGCTCCCATGAAGGTGGCGTCATCCACGCGCCAGGGAGAAAATTGAAAACCCTTCCAATAACCCGCGGGCATGGGTTGAAGACTCCGATCCCAAAAACCTTCGGCGTAAACTCCGTAGAGCGGGACGAGTTCGCCAAAAGGCATTTTGCCGGACGGTGTATTCCAACCGGTGCGCGTGTAGAGTGGGGCGTCGAAGCCGGCTGCCTGGCCCATCTGTTTCAGCGTGAGCAAATGTGCGGTGGGGCCGTTGTATTCGTTCTCGAATTGGATGCCGATGATGGGGCCGCCGTCCTTCCAATAAAGGCCATTGAGTTGTTTCGCGATTTCACCGTAGAAGATTTTCACTTTGGCCAGATAATTCGTGTCGTTGGAGCGGAGTTTCCAACCTTTGTGCATGAGCCAATCCGGAAAGCCGCCGTTGCGCACTTCGCCGTGGTCCCATGGGCCGCAGCGGACACAGGCTTTGAGGCCGACATCCTGAACCGTCTGGATGAATCGACGCAGATTGCGTGAGCCGGACCAGTCGAATTGACCTTCGACTTCCTCGTGATGAATCCAGAAGACATAGGTGGACACGATGTCGATGCCGCCGGCCTTCATCTTGAGAAGTTCCTCGCGCCATTCATTTTCAGGAACGCGCGAATAGTGAAATTCGCCCATAACCGGCGTCCACGGTTTGCCATTGAGCAACAGGCTGTGGCTATCCAGCGTGATTGTCTCGCCGTTGGGATTGCGCGAGTCGCCCATTTTGAATCCCTCGGCAATTGCCGGTGGTGGGTCGACGATGGTGGCGGTGTACGAAGCCGCGTTCGCGAAGGAATAAAAAAGGCAAAGGCTGGCCGTGATTAATAGAATGTTCAGGACGCGGCCAATGGCGCGAAGTCTGAGGGGCGATGTTGTTGGGATTCGACTGGACATATCGGCGCGTGCGAAAGGCTAATGCTGCGTTGGGATAAAGAAAACTGCAAGCGACAAGGGCGCTTGCAGTTTTCGTGTGTGAAGCTTTGGCATTTAGTGCTGAATCAAACGATAGAACCGCACCGGGCCATTGAGCGGCGCGGGCCACGAGTAGAGGCCGGAGGTGTTGGGGACATCCTGCCAGCTAGCGTTGTTGTTCAGGTTGGTGGAACTCTGCAGGCTGACGGCGGGATTGCCGACCCAGGACAGGTTGAGGTTTCCGTTTGTCAGCATGCCGGTGTTAATGCCGCCCAGGCCGATGCCGGTGATGCCGAAATTGTCGAAGTTAAAGGTGCCGCCGGTGCCGATGGTCACGAACACCAATCCAGCGCCGGTCATGATGCCGTTCAAGTTACTGCCGGCGGTTGAGCCGATCAGACCGCCGGAGGTAGCGATGGTGAGATTCTTCCAATTGCTCGCCGCCGGGTTGAAAGCGAGCGTGTAGGTCGCGTACGTCCCACTGTCGCTCGCCGTCGGGACGGGCAACGGACTTGCGGAAATATACCAGTTGGTATTGTTCATTTGCACGGCGATGTAGGCAGTGACGTTGCTTGCGGAGAAACTCGGCGCGATGTCCACCGAGAACGTCATGCTCGGATAAGACGCGATGCGAATATTCGGGAAGGGCAACCCGGCCTGGTTGGTATCAATTGCGGTGCTGGTATAATAAACCGTCGTGGCCGCGCTGCCGAGAAAAGCGAACGCCGAGCCTTCGCTGGTCTGGGCCTGCGATTGGAATATGACGTTTGGATTATTCGGAACCGCCTCGGTCCAACCGACGGTGCTCAAGGAATAATTGCCGGAGACGGGCCCGACGAACGGGAATTGTTCCAAATAGATTTCGCCCACGGGTGGATTCGTGACGGTCACCGGAGTGGCGCCGAAAACACTATCGCTTTCATCAAAGCCGGCCGAGTTGGTGACAAAGGCGACGACTTGCATGTTGTCATCGTTTGCGGTGAGATCGGCGATTGTCAGAATGGCCGTGGAGGAGCCGGAGACGCGTCCCCCATCGTGGACCGCGACGCCGTTGGTAGTCCATCCGTAAGTGAACGGTTGCGTGCCGGTGGCCGTGACACCGAAGCTCGCGCCCCCGCCGGAGGGCACGGTCACCGCCAGCGGAATTCCAGTGCCGATGGAGGGTGCCGTGCCAACGGATTGGTTGGTGAGGACCTGGAAGTTCTGGAAATTCATATCCGAGCCGGTGGAAGTGTTGTGGGCGACCACGAGGCCGACACCGGTAATATTTCCGCTCAACGCGCTGCCGGCCTGGCTGCCGATGATGGCATTGGTGCCCGTGATGGTAAGATTATTCCAATTCGTCGCGGTCGGGTCGAATCCCAGTTGATAAGGCAGGTAAGGACTCAGTGCCGTGAGCGTGATATTGATTGGATTCTTCGAGGCATACCAGGTGCCGTTCATGGCCACGGCCCAATAAACTGAGATCGCGCCCTGAACCTGGCCGGCGGCATTGCCGGGGACGAAGCCAGCCTGGAGAGTAATCGCGGGATAACTCGCGGGATTGATGTCGATGAACGGCAGGCCGGAGAGGCCGGTGTCATTGGTGGCGGTCGTATAATAAATGTTCGTCGTGGCGGTCGGAGAATAGGAGAAGACATCGCCCACGCCGGCGGCGGCTTCGTAAATGCCCACGCTCGTTCCCGCGGAGGCGGAACTGACCCAGCCCACGCCGCTGAGCGGAAGATTTCCGCTGGGGCCGACGTACGGGAAGTTTTCGGCGTAGAGAAGTTCCGGGGGCTGATTGCTGAGAACGAGTGTCAGGCTGTTGTTGGTGGCCGCGCCGGCGATATTGGTCACAATGACGGAATAAGCGATGGCGTCGTCGCCAACCACGAGATTAGTGATGGTGAGAATGTTACTGTTCACGCCGATATAGCGTCCACCGCTTTGCAGGGGCACGCCGTTGGTTTCCCAAATAAAGGTCAAAGGCTGAGTGCCGGTCGCTTGCACCAGGAAGGATGCACCGCCGCCGGGATAGGAGTATTGAGGTGTGACTCCCCCAGAGAGCGTGGGAGCCACGGGCGGCGCGACGCTCGCGCCGAGGGCGGTGATGGCAAGTTCGTTGTAGTTAAATCCGCCGGAAGTGGGAAGTTCGACAATGCCGATGCCCGTTATCAGGCCAGAGAGATCCGAGCCGGGGGCGGCGCCGATGGTGACGTCGGTGGCGTTGATGGTGAGGAGCCGCCACGCCCCGGCGGCATTGGTAAAGGGAACGACGGCGTTCGTGAACACGGGATAACCGAGGGTGCCCGAGCCGGTCAGTTGGTTGGTGGAGACGTACCATTGGCTGCCCATGCGGACGGCGAAGTAATTCGTGTCCGTGGCCGCGCCGCGGACTTCAACCGAGAGAGTCAGATTGGTGTATTGCGTGGGATCAATGTCGGTGAAGGCGGTATCACCACCCGTGCCGGTCCCAGCGCTGTCAGTGGTGTAAAACATGCCGGGAGTGGATTGGCTCGGCGTCAGGCCGGTAAAATAAACGGTGTTGACCGGCAGCGGGTTGCCGCTGCCCGCGTCGCTCGCGCCGGTGGCTTGAAAAATGCCGAGGTACGGCCCGGCGGTTTGCGTGACGGCCACGCCGGTCCAACCGACGAGGTTGATATTGCCATTGCCGCCCACGGAACTTCCCCCGTTGGTCGTGCCCCAATCCTGAATGTAAAGATTGGTGGTGCCCGCAGAGGCGAGATGAACGGCGCCTGATAGAATTGCCAGCAAGAGCGTTTTTTTCATGGTTGAATTGAGGGTGTCGGTTGAGTATGCGCGGAAATTCGGCGGAGAATTCAGTTGTAGGCTTTGAGCCAGTTTGGAATGAGCGTGATGCCTTTGTTGACGTCGAAGGTGCGGCTCCACGGCAGATTCCAAAGCTGGCGCAAGCCGACCTGGCCGACCGAGCCATCGATATTCGCCATGTTGAGCGGATTCCTGCCGGTGTGCCGGGGAATGCAAAATGAGCCTAGTTCGTCGCCGACATTGCAGTTGCCAGCCGCGGTCGGCGGCTGATCGCGTGTTTGCCCGGCGCCGGTGCCGAGGTCGTGCGGATTGGAGCCTTGCCATACGCAATCGGCAAAGAGCGGCGCGTTGGCGAATTTGCCCGCGGCGGTCAATGTCTTCCAATAACCGGGCGCGTCAGAATCCGCGGCCATGTCAGCCGCTGGCGGATTGGCCATCCAACCATTGAACCCGTAACTGCCAGCCATTCCTTCCCGGCCCCAAACGGAGGTGCCGCCAGCCGGAGTGGCGCTGGAGGAGACAGTATAAGGACCGGTATTGCTCATCATGCCCCAGGCGAGAAAAGTGCACCCACTCGTAGTGAATGGCGCGGGGAGGGTATCGCGCGTTTTGGTGGCTGCGGGACAGAAGCAGATGGTGCCGCCGATGTTCGCTCCAGGGATTTCAGGCACCAATGCGACCATCCACATCCCGTTCGGGTCATACCATCCGGCGGGCATGCTGTCGTTGTTATCGCCAGCGTATAATTGGAAGCCCATGCCCCATTGTTTCAGGTTGGAAGTGCATTGGACCCGTTTTGCCTTGGTCTTGGCGCTGGACAGGGCGGGCAAAAGCATCGCGGCCAAAATGGCGATGATGGCAATGACGACGAGCAGTTCGATCAGGGTGAATCCCTGCTGGGATTGCCGGGCTTTTTGGGGCGTTGTCTGAGTCATTATAATGCTCTGCAACACGCGTTCCTAAGTTCCGCCAGGGCCGGGATTCGTTCGACACCGAGGCGACAACGACGCGTTTTTGTTGAATGATGAAAGGTTATCGTCAAACGAGGAGGGCTGCCTAGCCTCACAAAGGTATGGTTCTGTCAAAGGCCATTTTCTGTGATATGCGAGGGGTTCCGCCCACTTATCGCGTCACCTGCCATTTGTGAGGCTGGTTGAGCGGTCAGCTACCTGACAGGATGCGAGCTGCGGTATGAGTTGATTGATGACGACGGAAAAGTTTTAATCGCTTGCAGACGATGAACAGATTTCGCTCTGACCCAATGACCCGTCGATGGGGGATTTGGCTGGGCGGTATTTTAGTGGCCTGTTCGGTGATGATGCGGTTCAGCGCGATGGGCCAAACGGGTGCGGTCGCTCTCAGTTCTCAGCTCACAGAAATTACCAACGTTCATCAGGTTCGTCTCTTTGCGGCCCAAATCCCAAAAAACGGTTTTGCGTTGCACCTGGAAGGCGACGTCTGGTGGGCGCACCCATCGAATGGGGAATTTGTCCTTAAGGACGACTCCGGGGCGGAGGAATTGGAAATGGATTTGGGTGGGCAGACCTTGGCCTCGGGGCAGAGGGTGCGCATCGAGGGGGTGGGAACAGTGACACCGACGGGCGGTGGTTTTCGACTCGGGGCGAGAGGCGCGGTGGTGGACAACGACGGCGTCCACAACATGATTGAGAAATCAGGAGCGATTTTTTTGAAAGCCGGCTTGAATCCTATTCGTGTCGAATGGTTCAACGGCCTCGAGAAATACGGGTTGAAGGTGGAGTATGAGGGACCGGGGTTGACGCGTCAGACGATTCCTGACTCGGTTCTTTTTCGGCGAACGGGAACGGGTCAAACCACGAATGGGCTGGATTACAAATGCTGCGCGGTCACGGGCGAAGTGCTTCCCGATTTTGATTCCGCAATTCCGCTTGGCAGCGGTTCCGTGAGTAACTTCGAGGTTAGTATCGTGACTCGCAGCGAGCATGTGGGCGTCTGTTACACCGGTTTTTTACAGGTGCTGCGCGATGGGTTGTACACGTTTTACACCACTTCGGATGATGGCAGCCGGTTATTTGTTGGTGAACCGACGATGCAATTGACCACGATTGGTCCGGCAACTTTTCCACGGCCAACGCCATTGCTGATTGGGCAGCCACTGGCGGAAAATGATAATCGCTGGGCGCAAGTCGAAGGCAAAGTGACCTTCGCGAGTGAAGAGCCGGACATATTGAAATTGGAAGTGACGTCGGAAACAGGGCGCATGGTGGTGGAGGTGGCGGAAAAATCCGGGCTTTCTCCGGCGCGCTTACTGAATCGGCGGATTCGCATCACCGGATTTGCGAAAGGTGTTTTTACTGAAGATGGCCGGAAGGTGTTGGGAATGCTTCTGGCACCGAACGCCCAGGCGATTCAAGTAATGGAACCCTTACCGACTGACAGTGTGGTCGCGGACACCAATCAATTGCCGCTGCTGGTAAGCGCGGCGGACGTGCATCGATTGAAACGTGAGGAGGCGCAACGCGGTTATCCAGTCAGAATTCGTGGCGTGATTACGTCGGTAATGCCGGAAGACCAGGCGTTCACAATCCAGGATTCGACGCGTGGGATTTATGTGGTGGACCATTCGGAGAGCCGGCCAGACGCGCCGCGCATTGGAGAGTATCTCGAGGTGGAGGGGACATCGGATCCCGGCAAATTCGCGCCGGTGGTGAATGCGGTTCGGGTTCACTTGTTGGGCGGCGGTGATTTGCCTGAACCGGTGGTTCCCTCCTGGCATCAATTGATGAATGGAAGCCTGGACGCACAGTACGTGGAAATTCAAGGCATCCTGACCTCGGTGCAAACGAACGGGATCGTGTTGCTTACGCCGGACGGCGACGTTCAAACCGAGATTCGCGCGGTGGGGTTGCAGTTACGCGACCTGGAGCGGTATGAAGACGCGTTGATTCGTGTGCGCGGTTGTTTGTTGGCGAATTGGGATTATGTGACGCACCAGGTGAAAGTGGGCCAGATTCGGATTTACGGAGCCAACATCACGGTGGATCAGCCGGCGCCGGAGGATTTGTTTTCCACGCCGCGCAAGACGGCTTCCGAATTGCTTTTGTTCGACCCGCAGGCGAGTGCGTTTCAACGGGTGAAAGTGCTGGGCCAGATTTTGCATGTGCGTGAGCCGGAATATTTCGTGATGGATGGGAACAACGGAATTCGATTCATGTTGAAACATCCATCGAAACTGGAAGTTGGCGACACTGTGGAAGCGGTTGGTTTTCCGGAGTTAAGCCGGGCGTCGCCGGTATTGCGCGAGACCGTGGTGCGGAAGACGGGGCACGCGGCGTTGCCAGAGGCCAAGCTTTTGGTGCCGGACGATTTGACGCGGCCGGGGCTTGACTCAACGCTGGTGCGGATTCGCGCGATGCTGGTGGACCAGCGGGAGACGCCGGCGGGAGTGGTATTGGAAATGCGCGTTGGGCTGCGTTCGTTTCTCGCGCGATTAAATCAGAAAGACCACATTGTTCAAAATCTTCCGGCGGGCAGCCAATTGGAACTTACGGGAACGTACGCCAGCCAGAGCGTGAATCAGAATGTCGCCTCCTTCGAGCTATTGCTGAATGGCGCGTCAGACATCGCCGTGCTCGCGCGCCCGCCGTGGTGGACGTTGCGGAAGTTACTGGTCATCCTCAGCGCGCTGGCGTGCGTGCTCGCCGTGACGGTGTTGTGGATCACGCAATTGCACCGGACAGTTGCCCAACGAACCGCCGAATTGGAAATGCAAATTCGCGAGCGCCAGCGCGTTGAACAACAGCACGCGATGGAGCAGGAACGCGGACGCATCGCCCAGGATTTGCATGATGAACTCGGATCAAGCCTCACGGAAATTTCCATGTTGGGCGTGCGGGCGCAGGCGGCCGCAACGCCGCCACCCAAGCGCAGCGAGTATCTGGACCAAATGAGCGACAAGGCGCGGCAGATGGTCACGGCGCTGGATGAAATTGTGTGGGCGATGAATCCCACGCACAATTCACTGGGGTCCATGGTGAGTTATTTTTCCATTTACGCCGAGCGCTTCCTGGGGTTGGCCAATATTGGATTGCGTTTTGAGGGGCCGTTCGATGTGGACGACTATGCCGTGGACTCGCGGCGCCGACATCAGTTGTTTCTCGCGTTCAAGGAAGCCTTGACGAATGTGGTGCGGCATTCGAAAGCGACCGAAGTGCGCCTGCACGTCGAAGTGCGGCAGGGAAAATTGCGATTGAGCGTTTCCGACAACGGCCAAGGCTGGTCTGAGGAAGGCCGCACGGATGAAATGAACGGCGTGATCAATATGCGCTCGCGCCTCCAGAGACTCGGTGGGCATTTTGAGATCAAGAGCCAGAGCGGCAGCGGCACCGAAGTGTGTTTTGAAATGCCGTTGCAGTGATTTGTTATGACGAAGATTGCCATTGTAGAAGACAACCGGGTGATTCGCGAGAGCCTCGCGGAGTTTGTGCAGACGGATCCGGATTGCAAATGTGTTTATGCGGGCGCGACAGCGGCGGAAGCGCTGAAGGAAATTCCCAAAATCCAGCCGGACATCGTGCTGATGGATATCCAATTGCCGGACATTTCGGGCATTGAGTGCACGGCGCAATTGAAACAATTGATTCCGTCGGTGCAGATCATCATGGTGACGGTTTATGAAGACACGGACCGAATTTACAAGGCGTTGCGTGCGGGCGCGTGCGGGTATTTGCTCAAACGGTGCACGCCGGAGGAATTGATCGACGCCATTCACGAGGTGAAGCAGGGCGGCGCGCCGATGTCGCGGGAAATCGCACGGAAAGTGATTGCGTCCTTTCGCGAACCGGCCACCTCGGTCTCGGAAGTGGAAGGGCTTTCGCCGCGCGAACGGGAAATTTTGGAACTGTTGGCCAGCGGTTATCCGAACAAGGAAATCGCCGCGCGCGTCGGATTGACGGATGGAACGGTGCGATGGCATTTGCGGCACGTTTACAACAAATTGCACGTGCGCTCCCGCATGGAGGCGGCACTGAAGTTTCTTTCCACGAAGTCCGAGTGACTGGACCAGCCAGAACCATACATCTGTGAGGCTGGGCAGATTCAATCGAAACGCGACAATCGGAGCGATGCACTTAAAATGGGTAACTCTGCTGTTCGTTCTTTTCGCATGCCTCGCGGCGCGGTCGCAAACCAATTTCCTTGCGGCCACAGATTTTTCCGACCTCGCTTTTTTTGAATCGCGAGGAATTAGTTACAAAGATAACGGGCAGGTGATGGACGGTTTGCAAATTTTGAAAAGTCACGGATTCAATTGCGTGCGCTTGCGGCTGTGGACGAGTAGCGAGACGCAGGCAGCGAGTGATCCCTACAACTACACCAACAATCTCGCTTACACGGTTCCGCTGGCGGTGCGAGTGAAAACTGCCGGGTTATTGTTCAGCCTGGATTTTCATTACTCCGACACGTGGGCGGATCCCGGAAAGCAGGCCACGCCTGCAGCGTGGACAAATCTGAATCTTGCGCAACTGACTGCGCAGATGCGCAGCTACAACAGTAATGTGATTGCGACGTTTGCCGCGGCGGGCGCCATGCCGGATTTTGTGCAGGTGGGAAACGAGATCACCTCCGGAATGCTCTGGCCGTTGGGCAAACTGACGGATTCCGCTTCCTGGGCAAATCTCGGGCAACTGATGAAAGCGGCGGAGCAGGGGATTCAGGATGCTTGCGCAGCCACCGGTGGAAAAATGCCGAAGATTATTGTGCACATCGATCGCGGCGCGGATTGGGCGACGACGCAATGGTTTTTCGATAATTTGAACGCTCAGGGAGTTTCTTACGACATCATCGGCGAGAGTTATTATCCATTCTTTCACGGCCCGCTGGCGAACGTGGCGACCTGCCTCAGTAACGCGGCGGTGCGTTATGGCAAACCCGTCGTGCTCGCCGAGACGGCGTTTCCGTGGACGAACTCGGTGACGAGTTGGACGAATAAACTGTACGGATTTGCGCCTACCGTGGATGGGCAGGTGAGCTTTATTGCGGCTTTGGCGAATGTGCTGCAGAGCGTGCCGAATCATCTCGGTGCGGGAATTTTTTATTGGGGCGGGGAATATCAATTGGCGAACGGAGTCAATGAAGCTGGTTTCAACACAAGTGCGCTTTTTGATGCCAACGGAAATCTTCTGCCCGGGGCGGACGCGCTGGCGGGCACGGCCGCGCCGCTGGTCATCAAACCGTCCCTATCGGGTTCCAATCTGCAATTGACGTGGCCTTTTAGTGGCGCGGCGGCGCGATTGGAAATTTCCACCAAGGCGGCGGCGATTTGGTCACCGGTCGCCAATACGGCATCCATCAGCGGGACCGAATTCATGCTCACGTTGCCGATCAGCAACGCGTCCACTTTTTATCGGCTGCAATCGCCGTGAAGTTTACCCGAATGGGTAGCTTGGCGGCTTGCGAATAGATTGCTACGATGTACGCAGTTCCCTCGGGGTATGACATCGGAATTGTTAAATGTCGCGGCGCTCGCGGAATGGCGCCGATTGTTTAGTCCACTCATGGGTTTTAAATGTAATTCTAAAGGGCTTTATGAATTCCAAAATCCTGCTTGGTATCTCCGCCACTCTGAATCTCGTAGCGCTCGGTTTTTTCATTAGCGTGTGGAAATCACACCAGGCGTCGACTGGTTCAGCCGTGCCTGTCGCTGCGACAGTCAACCCGGCGCTCGTGGCGCTTTCGGCGCCTTCGGAACAATCACCGGAAATTTCCAAGCCGCCAGCTACGTCATGGGTTCAGGCTTTGCGCGACGCGCAAATTTCGGAAAAGGTCATCGCGGAGGTCGCGGCGGCGAATTTCGAGGATCGCTGGCATGTATTGGCGTTGGAGAATCAAAAAAGATTTGATCGCGGCGAAATCGACCAGGAGACGCTCTCGGGATTTGATCTGCAACATGATGAGGAGCGCGAGAAGCAAATGCGCGCGGCGCTCGGCGACGAGGGATTTCGCCGTTGGGATCAGGCGAGAGAATTGGCGGATCTCGATCGCTCCGGCGTGCAATTGTCCGCAGACGAAAGCGGCAGGCTGTATGATCTGCGAAAAAATCTGGCGCGCAAACAACTCGAACTCGACCAGGCCCGCTTGCAGGGGAAATTGACCGATGAGGACGCAGCCTCTCAAAGCAGCGGTTTATACACTCAATACAATCAGGACCTGCTCAAATGTTTGGGCGATGAGCGTTACGCGCAAATGCAAAATGGCGGCGACACGGGAGCGAGTGAATTAAAAAAGAGTTTGGACGGCGTCAATGCGGACGAGTCTCAAGTCTCGGGATTGACGACCGCCCAGCAACAATGGAACTCGCAGCGCAACCAACTGGATATCCAATTGCAAAAAGGCGAGGTGACGGCGGAAGATTATCAAAAGCAGTTGGCCGCGCTCGATGCCCAACGCGATCAGGAATATCAAAAAGTTCTCGGCACGAACGGCTTCGCGGAATTTCAGCGGAATCAAAGCGAGCAATACCAGGCTTTGAAACGCATCGGCCCTGGCGTCGGATTTACCTCCGACGATGTGAACAATCTTTACGCGATGCTTCAGGATTATCAGACCGAGGTGAGTGATTATCGTGATCGCGCGCAGCAGCTCCAGGCGAAGGGGCAAACGGTCGATTGGTCGGCGGTGGACAAGGTGCTAGCGAATTACCAGCAACAAACCGAAAGCGCCTTGCGCGATGAGCTCGGCGATAAATTCGACAAACTAAAACGCAGCAACGTGATGCCGTTTGCCCGATAAGAGTAAAAGAATTGTCCGGCGGAATTTTATTTCATGAAAATATTCTTCATTTTTTCGTTCGCATTGGGAGTTCTTGCCAGCAGGTTGCGCGCGCAGGATGGGATTGATTTTTCAAATCAGCAGCAGCGCATCAGCTACGCTTTGGGCATGGACGTCGTGCGGGCCCTGAAGGTGGACGATTTCAACATCGACTTGAAAACCATCAGCATCGGCATGGCGGACATGCAGGCTGGTAAACCCGCTTTCACGCCGGAACAGGTGAAAGCCGTGATGAAGGAAATGCAGGATGACAATCTCGCCCGTGCCGTTGCGAAAAAAGAAGCAGCCGGGCGGGTGCATCTGAGAGAAGGCAAGGCGTTCCTGGAGGCAAATGCAAAAAAAGAAGGAGTGAAAATCCAGGAGGTGCTCGCACCCGACGGTTCCAAAGCGCAACTGCAATATAAAATTCTCAAGTCGGGTCCGGCGAACGGCGCATCTCCGAAAAAAACGGACACGGTTACTGTGCGTTATCGCGGCACTTTGATTGACGGCACGGTCTTCGATATCTTTGACTCAACTGTAAAGCACGGGGACGTGGCGGTTTTCAAAATGAGCGATGTGATTCCCGGCTGGGACGCGGCGCTGGAAAGGATGAGGCCGGGAGACAAGTGGCAATTGTTCGTTCCGCCCAGCCTCGCCTATGCGGATTATGGGCCGCCGGAAATCGGCATTTATACCACCCTGATTTACGAGCTGGAACTCGTGAGTTTTGCTCCCACTGACGAAAAATCTGCTCCTCCGATCCAATAATTATAGCTGTAACGAGTATGAAATCATCCCTCGCTTTTTTTCTCGCCCTTGGACTGAGCGCGACCAGCGTGATGGCGGACGATAAACCTGACCTGACCATTCCAAACCAGAAATTCAATTATGCACTGGGTTTGGACATTGTTTCGACATTCAAGCAGATGGATGTGGATATTGATTTGAAAGCGTTTGCTGAGGGCATGAAGGACGCATTGGCGGGGAACCCAAAGCTCACCGAGGACGAAAAAAAAGCCGCGATGGAGATTCTCTCAAAAAGCATGGCTGCCAAAGCCGAGCAATTGCAGAAAATCGCCAGCGCGGAAAACCTGAAAGCGGGAGAGGCTTTTCTGGAGGCGAATGCGAAGAAAGAGGGCGTGCGGATCAAGGAAGTGGTTGGGCGCAACGGCGTCAAAGCCCAACTCCAATATAAAATCCTCAAATCCGGGCCGCCCGGTCCTTCGCCCAAGGAAGGGGACACGGTGGAAGTGCATTACGTGGGTTCGTTAATCGACGGGTTTGTATTCGACAGCTCCGTCAAACGAGGTTTCCCTGCGACTTTCGGCGTCACCGATGTGCTGCCGGGTTGGACGGCGGCGCTGAAAATGATGAAGGCCGGCGATAAATGGGAAGTGTATTTGCCGCCGAGCCTCGCTTATGGTGAGTTTCCGACTTCTCACATCGGGCCGAACAGCACGTTGGTTTTCGAGATTGAATTGCTCAGCTTTTTTACGCCCTCACCGACGCGCGGTGCCGGCACAAATGCTCCCACCGCGATGGCGAAGTAATTCCGATTGCTTTTGCGCAGCGGCCTATTTCTTACCTTCCCGGTGAAACGGCTGGCCGGCCTGGTAGAGAGCCAACTCGCTGCTGAGTTGCGCCACGCGGTTTTCCTGTCCGGAAGAATGCGCGAAGGCAATCGCCTGCCGTGCCGTTCGAATCGCTTCTGCAAACCGATGCGCTTCGGCGTAGGCGGCGGCAACAGTGTCGAGAATATCCAGGTCCTTGCTGCCGGCGAGTTGGTCGGCCCGTTGCGCGAACTCGACGGCTTTGTTTCCATCGCGCGTGGAGGGCAGGGGAGCGGTGGCGAGTTCCCACGCGAGATCGTTGAGCGCCTCGGAATAATCCGGCCGGAGCTCGATGGCTTGCTGAAATTGCGTCAGGGCTTCGGTCTCGTGCCCCTGTTGCAGAAGCGCTGTTCCCAGGCTGTAGTGGGCTTCGGCCAGATCGGGTTCGCGTTGCAACGCCTGCCGCAAATGTTCCACGGCTTCGTCCGCATTTCCTTTTCGAAGGATCGCATTGCCGAGATTGAAATTTGCGTTTGCGTTGCCGGGTTGAGTTTGCAGGACTTGTTTGAATTCAGCGACGGCTTCATCCACTTTGCCGCTCTGCAGCAGGACATAGCCAAGGTTGTTCCGCGTCATGAGCTGGCCCGGCTCAATTTTAAGTGCCTGGCGAAACTGCGCGATTCCGTCCTCAACTTTTCCCTGTCGAATCAAGGCGTTGCCGAGATTGTAGTGCGCCTCGGCGTAATCGGGATTGATTTGGATGGCCTTGAGGAAAAACGGAACGGCTTCGTCCGCTTTGTCCTGATGAAAAAGTGCGATGCCGATATTGTAGGCGGCGTTTGCGTAATCCGGTTTGAGACGCAAGGCTTTTTGAAAATGAACCATCGCGTCGGCCAAATTATTTTTCCGAACGAATGCGGTGCCGAGATTGTATTCGGCCTCGGCAAAGCCGGGTTTTAGCTGAAGCGCTTTTTGATAATAGCTGATGGCTTCGTCGACTTTTCCCTGCTGCATCAATGTGTTTGCGATGTTATCCTGGGTGACGGGTTGCGTGGGATCAAGTTGCAAGGCTTTCCGAAAACATTCCGCCGCCTTTTCCGCAGATCCCTGCTGGAGTTGCGCGTAACCGAGATCATTCCAGGCGGAAGGCTGGGCAGGTTCCAACTGCAAAGCCTTTTGAAAATGGTCGACCGCGTCGTCCACCTTACCAGTTTTTAGAAACGCGCCGCCCAGATTGATATGCGCCTCGGCGTAGTCGGGTTTCAATTGCAGTGCCTGTGATAAATTGGCGATGCCCTCGCTCAACTCGCCTTTTTGGATGAGCGCATTGCCGAGGTTGAACGCGGCTTTGGCATCTTCGGGTTTGATGCGGCGCGCTTCTTTGAAGTGAGGGATGGCTTCATCTACTTTTCCCTCGTCCAACAGCGCATTGCCGAGATTGTTTTGCGCGACGATATTGTCGGACGTGAAGGCCAGGGCGCGGGTCCACAACGTGCGGCTGTTTTGCCAATACATCGTTTGTTGGTGCGCGCAAACGACGAGCATAATCACCACGGCCGCCGATACGCCGCTTACGGCCACTTGATACGGTCGCCATCGAGCAACCAATTCCGCGATGCTCCACGTCAGTGCAATGCACAATCCAATTTGCGGAAGATAGGTGTATCGATCCGCATGCGCCTGCGCGCCGACCTGTAAAATGCCAATCACCGGCACCAGCATGCCCAGATACCAAAGCCAGCCGAACAGCAGCCAGGGATGTTTGTGGTGCACCAAAAACACACTCGCGGAAATCGCAATCAAAAGACCACAAGCCAGAAATATTTCCGGCTGAGGCAAGCCGTGTTCGGGAAACGGATAGAGCACGACCAAACCGGACGGGAAAAGCAGTTGTCGCAAATAGACGACTGCGGACACGGCTGCGTTGGATAGTCGCAAAGATAGCGGTAGTGGTGAGACGGCTTCGTGTTGTGCGAGAACGGTGATGGCGCACATCGCGGCGGAGAGCGCCAGCAAGGGGATTTTATCGAGGATGCAGCGCCACGGAAGGGAATGATTTTCCGATGCAATGAATCGGTTCAGCGGCCAGTAATCCAGTAAAAGCAAAACAAATGGGAGCGTGACGACCATCGGCTTGGACATAAGCGCCAGGGAAAACATCAACACTACTGCGAGATAGCGAGCCAACGACCACGCGCGCCGCGCGTACCACACATAGACGGCGATCGTGAGTACAAAAAACAGGCCGCTCAAAACATCTTTGCGCTCAGCGATCCAGGCCACGGATTCGACGCGCAACGGATGAATGGCGAACACCGCCGCCACGAAAGCGCTCCGCCAAAGAAAACCCGTCAGGCGGCGCAGCAAAAGAAAAAGAAGAACACAAGTTATCGCATGAATCAGAATATTGGTGAAGTGATGGCCACCGGCATTCAATCCGTAGAACTGGCAATCCAGCATGTGGCTCAGCCACGTGATGGGGTGCCAGTTGGAAGAGTGAACGTGCGTGAAGGCCCAATGAACGCCGGTTCCAGTTGCGCCGCTCGTGACGTGCTCGTTTTTGTAGACGTAAACGTCGTCGTCGAAATTGACGAAGCCGAAGTGAATTGCCTGGCCGAACGCGATCCAGACCAGAGCCGCGAGCCCGACGCAAATGCCGGCGGCGATTAGCCGTTCCCGTGGGCGCTGAGTCTCGGTTTCCGGGTTTTGAGTCATTTGCGGCCGCCAAAATTTCACCAGGGCGAGGCAGACATTGTCTCCATCGGATAGAGTACCGAGGTAGAAGCCATCCGCAACCGGGTTGCGGATGGCTCTTGTAGAGACTCTATTCTATCCCAACTCGGGACTTAGTAACCCTTGTACTGATTGCCTAGAGTGGTCAGGTTGCCATTGGAATCAAACAAGGCGGCTGTTTGGAGCACGCCGGTTCCCGGAAGTGTTCCGCAATACCAGGAGTAGTCCAACACATAGCCCCGGCTTTTCAAGCCCGGAACCGCAGTAGACATAAACGTCTGGCAGTTTGCCACGGTGATGCCGGTCGGGCTCTTCCAGTCCGTGGGCGCGAATTCCGTGACATAGACATTGTAGCCGTAGCGGTTGTGGATGCCGTCCACATAGCTCAGGAATGAGCTGGCGGTGCTATTGTAGCAATGAATGGCGACGGCATGGCAGAGCAGGTTCTGTGACTTCACTGCCGCCATAAACTGCTGCATCCATGTTGAGTTATCATCGGCGCAGGCCGGGGATATCAAATTGCCGAAACCGATCTGGCGCGCCGCAACACTTGCGTGAGTATAGCCCTGGAGCGCATAGGCCGTGGTCAGGTTGGCCTGGTCGGTATGATCCGGTTCGTTGTACATCAGGAGGACCGGATAGCCCGCATTTTTGAGAGCGGTGAGGGCGGCTGTATCTTGCGCCTGGCTGGCCCCATAGTAGCTCCACCACATGGGATAAAACTGCACGCCCGCCGGCAGATTGCCCGGCGCGCTGGATCCCCAGTTGTAAGTCCACGTGGCATTGACTTTGTTTGCATTTGCACATTGTCCGGCGGTGCCTTTTTGAGCTCCCTCGGACACCGAGGCGGCGCCGACCAGCGCTGCGCAAACGGTTACCGCTAACAAACTCCGCTTACTTGATAGATGCATGATTGTTAGTCTTTCCATTTTGTTGGTTGTATTTTAACTGCCCTTCGTCGAGTGGCTCGACGAATACCCTCTTAATCCGGAGATCTCGGTTGGATGGGTATTTACGTTTTTATTTCTATCAAATGCTTCTTCGTCCGTCTATTACCCGTACAGGTAATTTATTGAACGCGTCCGCGGCGCGCGGATTTTTCGTGCCGCGATTGAAGAGATAAAATGGGATCGGAACTTCAAATTGCCGCGCTCCCACGCCGCGCACCATCTGCCCGGTATTCGTAAAGCCGGGCACGTATGGAATTTGAAAACCGCGGCCAGTGCTGCGAAAATAATTCGAAGCGAAAAATCTTTGAAAATGGTCCGTCTTCCTATAGTGGGATAGCTGTGATTATGCCTGGAATCAAAAACGTATTCACCGGTGGCCTGTTTATTGTTGCACTGGCTCTTGGCGAATTCCCGGTGAACGCGCAAAATGCGGCCACGAACGCGGGTGTTGTGGAATGGGAAGACCCGCTGGTGTTTGGCCAGAATAAATTACCGCCGCGCTGTCCCGCGTGGCCGTGCCCGGACGCGATTTCAGGTTGGAAGAGCTCCTACGATTTTTCGCCGTGGGTGATTTCATTGAATGGAAACTGGCTGTTTCATTGGTCGCCGGACCCGGCCTCGCGTCCGGCTGATTTTTACACGCCGGCGTTTGAGGTCTCGAAGTGGAAGACCATTTCCGTGCCGTCATGTTGGGAACTGCAAGGTTACGGGGTGCCGATGTATGTGAATTACACTTACCCGTTCAAGGCAGACCCGCCGCGAGTGATGGAAGATCCGCCGCACAATTACACGTCCTATCTCCAACGCAATCCCGTGGGCTCTTACCGGCGAACGTTTGAAGTTCCCTCAAACTGGGGCACCGGCCGGACGCTGGTTCATTTCGCGGGCGTGGATTCGGCGATGTATGTCTGGGTGAACGGGCAAAAGGTTGGTTACAGTGAAGATTCACGCGCCCCGGCGGAGTTTGACCTCACGGATTATCTTCACGGTGGCGAAAATCTCCTGGCCGTTGAAGTTTACAAATTTTCTGACGGCTCGTATCTGGAAGACCAGGATATGTGGCGCTTCGGGGGCATTTTTCGGGATGTTTTCCTGTATCACACGCCAAGGGTGAGTCTCTGGGATTTTTACGTGAACACCGAACTGGAAACCAATTTTCAAAGCGCCGCGGTGTCGCTCCATTATACCCTGCGCAATTTTTCCGGCGCACAAAATAAAGGGTTGGCCGTCCGGTTAAGCCTGCGTGATCCCAACGGAAAAATTATTGGGCCGTTGGTT
>DASZPR010000019.1:0-5607 GCA_035550235.1 Verrucomicrobiia bacterium
CTTTTTTTTCTTCGGTGGTGGCTTCGTGGTGCGTGGAATCCGCCTCGTTACCTCGGCGGCTACCGGTGGCGTCGGCGACCTGCACTTTGAAGTAATACATGAAACCTTTTTGCGGTTTCATTTCCACTTCTTCGTCCGAGAGCGCGGTTTGCGAGACGGGGCACCAGTTCACCATGCGTTTGCCGCGATAGATGAGGCCTTTCTTGTAAAGCTCGACGAATACTTTCTGCACGCAGCGCGAGTATTCGGGGTCCATGGTGAACCGTTCGCGGGTCCAATCGCAGGAGCAGCCGAGTTTCTTGAGCTGGTTGATAATGATGCCGCCGTGCTTTTCTTTCCAGGCCCAGACGCGTTTTAGAAATTCCTCGCGGCCGAGGTCGTATTTGGTTTTGCGCTCTTCTTTCTTGAGCGCTTTTTCGACCTGCATTTGCGTGGCAATGCCGGCGTGGTCGGTGCCCGGAAGCCAGAGAACTTCTTTGCCGTCCATGCGCGCCTTGCGGCTGAGAATGTCCTGGATGGTGTTGTTCAGGACGTGCCCCATGTGGAGCATGCCGGTGACATTCGGCGGGGGGATGACGATGGAGAAGGCGGGCTTGAGGGACTTCGCGTTGGCGGTAAAACACGAGTTGTCCTGCCAGAATTTATACCATTTATCTTCGACCGACTGCGGTTCGTATGCTTTTGAAATTTCGCTCATGGGAATTTAACGCAAAGACGCCAAGGTGCAGAGACGCAAAGTATTTTGGCGGCTTTGCTTCTTTGCGTCTTGGCGTTGAAATCTATTTTTTCATCAGGGCGTACTCCATACTGTCGGCGAGGGCCTGGAGGGAGGCGGTGATGATGTTTTCGCTGACGCCGACGGTGCCCCATTCGCGCTTGCCGTCGCTGGTGGTGATGAGCACGCGGGTTTTGGCCGCGGTGCCGGTGGCGCCGTCGATGATGCGGACTTTGTAATCCGTCAGTTTCAATTTCAGCAATTTTGGGAAAAATTTCGAGAGGGCCTGGCGTAAAGCGCTGTCGAGCGCGTTCACCGGGCCATCGCCTTCGGCAACGGTGTGTGAGAAATCGTCCTTCACGCTGACCTTCACGGTGGCTTCGCAAATGGAGGTCATGCCATGGCCGCGCATGGAGACGTGATAGCCTTCGACGGTGAAAGGGAGTTCGCGATGCTCGAGATGTTTTTGGATGAGCAAGGCGAGCGAGGCTTCGGCGGCTTCAAACTCGAAGCCCTGGCTTTCCAGTTCCTTGATGCGGCCGAGGATTGGCTTCAACTCCGGCGTGTCGGGGGTCAATTTGAAGCCAAGTTCCTTGGCTTTCGCGAGGACGTTGCTGCGGCCGGACATATCGCTGACGAGCACGCGGCGGGAGTTGCCGATGAGTTCGGGATTGATGTGTTCGTAGCTGTGCGCGAGGCGTTCGACGGCGTGGGCGTGCATGCCGCCTTTGTGTGCAAAGGCCGTCACACCCACCCATGGCTGGCGTGGGTCGGGCTTGAAGTTCGCGATCTCATCGACGAAATGCGAGAGCTCCTGCAGCTTGGGCAATGAGCTTTTCGGCACGCTCGACTTGTTCATTTTCAACGCGAGCGTGGGGATGACGCTGATGAGGTTGCAGTTGCCGGTGCGCTCGCCGTAGCCGTTGATGGTGCCTTGCACCTGTGTGGCGCCGACTTCGACGGCGGCGATGGCGTTGGCGACGCCGAAACCGCAATCGTTGTGCGTATGGATGCCGATGCGGGTGGAGAGTTTGCTTTTCGCGAGA
Organism: Verrucomicrobiia bacterium; assembly: GCA_035550235.1. Classification (GTDB taxonomy): domain Bacteria; phylum Verrucomicrobiota; class Verrucomicrobiia; order Limisphaerales; family DASXHY01; genus DASXHY01. Next base: position 1,762 of record DASZPR010000019.1, read on the forward strand.
TTGGTGATGCGGGCGATTTCGTTGGGCAGACAACCGCCGTTGGTATCGCAGAGGACGATAGCGTCCGCGCCGGCTTTTTCGGCCGCCTGCCAGGTGGCGAGGGCGTATTCCGGCTCGTTTTTGTAGCCGTCAAAGGAGTGTTCGGCGTCGTAAAAGACGATTTTCTTGTGGTCTTTGAAAAATTTGATCGTGTCCGCGATCATCGCGAGATTTTCGTCGGGCGTGGCGCGAAGGACTTCGGTGACGTGCAACAGCCAGGTTTTGCCGACGATAGTCACGACGGGAGTTTCGGCTTCGAGCAATTGGCGCATCAACTCGTCTTTTTCTACTGCGCTGCCTTTGCGGCGGGTCATGCTGAACGCGGCGACTTTGGCGTTTTTGAATTTGCGGCGGCGTGCCTGCTTGAAGAACTCCATGTCCTTGGGATTGGAGCCCGGCCAGCCGCCTTCAATGTAGTGAACCCCAAAGGAATCGAGTTTTTCGGCGATGCGAAGTTTGTCTGCCGCGGAGAAATTAATGCCTTCGCCCTGGCTGCCGTCGCGCAGGGTCGTATCGTAGATTTCGACTTCGGGTTTCATCGTTTCCGCGTAAGCGGAAACAAATATCTAAGCGAAACCGTCGCCGGTGGCAAATCACAAAACCCGCGTTTGGTGGCGCGATGCGAAGAAAGTGGTCTATGGAACGGCATGGTTGCGCCTGCTATTATGCGGGCGGGGACATCGCGCCGCGATGTCCCTGGCGCTCGCCCTCAATAATGATAGTAATGACCACGGTCCCAATAGCCGTCGTGGTCCCAGTCGCGGTCGTGATGGTAGTAGTAATATCCATGTCCGTATTCCCTTGGCCCGTAATAGCCGCCGCGATGTTCTTCGACTGTGCACCCGGTTGTTGTCAACAAACCGGCTAGGCTGAGTAAGCTTAACAAGCTTAGAAACGTTTTCATGTTTTAGGAGGCAATTCAGGCTCCTTACCTGAATCACCCTACTGGTAACGTACGCCTCGGCGAAAATGCCGCGATGGGTTGATACCCGAAAAAATCGTGGGGTTCGGCGGCGAGGGTCGAATCGGAATTTAGCGGCGGAGAATGCCGGAGAGTTTCATTCTGACGGTGTCACCCACGACGCGTTGAAGGAACGATTTCTTTTTGGTCTTGGCGGTCGCACCAATGGGTTGGACGGCGCCGCTGCAAATGGGGCACAGCGAGAGCATGTTTTTGCCGCCTTTGCGGCGCAGGCGGTGGACACACGCTTCGCACATCAATTCCTTGCAGGCGGTGCATTGATGCGTGACGGCGACTCCGGCGTGGCGGGCGCATTCCAGCGAGCCATCTTTCCGGACGACCGGTGGAGCGACGATTTCCGGATTGTAAAAAGTGGGGATCGCGATTTTCGCGTCAGTGGATTCCACGAGCAGTTCGACATCGCCGAGGCGCACGATTTGGCCGGGAGCCAATTGGATTTCGCGGATTTTTTCGCCGTTGACGAAAGTGCCGTTGGTGGACTCAAGATCGCGGAGGATGACACCGCTGTCTTTCAGGACTATTTCGCAATGTACACTGGAAACCGTGGAATGTTCGATGGTGAAGTCATTATCGGGATGCCTACCGACGCGATTAGCACCAAGTTTCAATTCAATCAACTTGGCGTTTAATCCGTCTGTCTTAACCGATAATCGAGCCATAAAAGAATCCGCTGCTCCTTTTGTTGTAGTGTTTAATGAACAACAATACCCTGTGATACTGAAGGTTAGACGAAATGTCGAGGCATTTCCTTCCTCGGAAATGTAAAAATTATGTCAGAGGATTCTTCGCGAAAGCGAATTTTTCGACGATTTTGCCCTTAATAAGGTGTTCCTGGATGATGGTTTCCAATACTTCGGGGGTGCAGGAGTGGTACCAGGTGCCCTCCGGATAGACCACGGCGATGGGGCCTTGGGCGCAAACGCGGAGGCAGTTGGCCCTGGTGCGATAAACGAGCGGGTCGGGGCCGACGAGATTAAGGTCCTTAAGGCGTTTCTTCAGGAAATTCCAGGATTCGATGCCTTTTTCCTTGGGTGCGCATTTGGCCTCGGTCTGGTCCGCGCAGAGGAAAATGTGCCGGCGAAATTTTTCGACGCCGAGTTCTTCAACCAGTTTTTGCAATTCACTCATCGGGTAGTTCCAGAATGTGGGAATAGAATAAGGGGGTCAATACATTGAAACGTACGGGCGAGGCGCCCGGTCTACTACCGGCGTTTGGGGTGTTCGACTACGTGAATTCAGACGGGGGGTGCCGTATCTTGGTTTGAAACTGTGGCTACAAACCGTCCGAATTCAGCATCTCGAAACAGTACTCTCCTCAGCGTTGTACTGGTTGTGGCGGTGCTTTATTTCGCCCGCGAAATTCTGATACCGATTGCGCTGGCGGTTTTGTTTTCGTTCCTGCTCGCGCCGATGGTCAATCGGTTGAGGCGTTGGGGATTGTGGCGGGTGCCGGCAGTTTTGATCGTGGTTTCGCTGGCTTTCGTGCTGATGGCGGTCATTGGCGCGCTGGTAACCGTTCAACTGACGGACCTGGGCCGCAAGATGCCGGAGTACCAGCATAATGTTCATCAGAAGGTGCAATCCATCCGGGATTCCAGCAACGGTTTCATGGGACATATCACCCGGTTGATTCACAATGTGAATGCGGAATTGAAACCGCAGAGTGTCCAGCCCTCGTCCGCGCCCAATGACCAAAAGCCTGTACCGGTAGAAATAAAACAGGGGGATATTTCGCCGTTGCAAGTCGTGCCCAAATTATTGGGTTCTTTGTTTGGAGGGGCCATTACGGTGATTATGATTGTGGTGTTTGTGATTTTCATGCTGCTGCAACAGGATGATTTGCGGGACCGGGTGATTCGGTTGGTGGGTTGGAGGCAATTGAATGTGACGACAAAAGCGCTGGACGAAGCCGGGGAGCGGGTCAGCCGGTATTTGCTCGCGCAGTTGGTGGTGAATGTCGCCTTCGGCATCCCGGCGGGAGTGGCGCTTTATTTTCTTGGTGTGCCGAACCCGATTTTGTGGGGCGTGCTGGCGGCGTTGTTTCGATACATCCCGTACCTGGGCATCTGGATGGCGGCCATCATGCCTGCGGCGGTTGTTTTTGCGATCGATCCGGGTTGGGAAAAGCCTTTCGCGGTGTTCGGCATTTATGGGGGCATTGTTTTGATGATGTATAATTTCGTCGAGCCGTTTGTGTATGGGAACACGACGGGGCTGACGCCGTTGGCGATTTTGATTGCGGCGGTATTTTGGGCGTGGTTGTGGGGGGCGGTGGGGCTGTTGCTGGCCACTCCGCTGACCGTGTGTCTGGCGGTGCTCGGGCGTTATGTGCCGTCGCTGCGGTTCCTCGGGGTGCTGTTGAGCGACGAAGAAGTGCTCACGCCGGAAAAACGTTTTTATCAGCGCCTGCTCGCGTCGGATGTGGAAGCGGCGGCGGAGGTGGCGGAGGAGTTTTTAAAGGGCAAATCACTGGACGAACTTTATGATGTGGTGATTGTTCCGGCGCTGACGCTGGCGGAGGCGGATCGCACTGCGGGCAGGCTGGAGGAAGAGCAACAGCAGTTTGTTTTTGAAAATGCGCAGTTGATCGTGGATGACGTCGGTTCGCGCGCGAAGGAAATCATCGCGGGCGAGAATGGTTCCAAGCATCGCCTGAATGGCAAGGAGCAGGTTGGTGCGCCGGTGCCGCGGGCGCACGTGCTGTTGTTGCCGGCCCACGGGTCGACGGACGAAATCGCTTCGCACATGTTGACGCAGTTGCTGGCCGCGCGCGGGATCGGCGCCAGGACGGTTTCGGCGGATTCGCTGACCTCGGAGCGCCTGGA
>DASZPR010000020.1:0-2417 GCA_035550235.1 Verrucomicrobiia bacterium
GACGCGTTGAAGCGGGCGTTGTCGTTGCGGACGGATCGTGAGGGGCGGCCATTCGTGGTGGTTTTTCTGACGGACGGCCAGCCGACGGTGGGCACGACGGATACGCAAGCCATTGTTTCGCACGTGAAGAAAAACAGCGGCGGCACGCGCATTTTTTCGTTCGGCATCGGCACGGATGTGAACACTCATTTGCTGGATCGCATCGCGGAGGAAACGCGCGCGTTCAATCAATACGTGCTGCCCGAGGAAGACCTGGAAATCAAAGTCTCGACGTTTTTTGCGAAGATAAAGGAGCCGGTGTTGACGGATCCGGAGTTGAAATTCACCGGCGATATTCGTGCGACGAAATTTTATCCTGCACCGCTGCCGGATTTGTTCCGCGGCGAACAGTTGGTGGTGGCGGGACGTTATTCGGGGCATGGCAGTTCGGCGGTGGTGATCTCCGGGCGTGTGAACGGCCAGAAGCGGGAATTCAGTGAGGACGTGAAATTTCCGGAGAATTCATCGGATAACGAGTTTATTCCGAAACTGTGGGCCACGCGGCGGGTTGGCTATCTGCTGGATCAGATTCGTTTGCACGGCGAGAACGCGGAGTTGCGCGATGAGGTCACCGAACTGGCGCGCAAGTATGGCATCGTGACGCCTTATACAGCCTACCTGATTGTGGAAGACGAGACGCGGCGCAGCGTACCGCTGTCGATGCAGTCGTTGCCGCAGTTGAACCAGGACAAGGACGCGCAGTCATACGCGAGGAAAAATTGGGATTTGTTCAAGAATGAAACCGGCGGAGAAAGGGCTTTGGCGGGAGCGCGCTTCGGGGACGCGCTCAAATCCGCGAGTAGCGCTTATGCTTTTGATGATGCCGCCAAGGAGGCGAATCGCGCGGTGGGAGTGGGTGGCGCCGGTGGGGCGGCGCTGCCAGCTTCCACGGCGAACGTGAGCGCGGCGGAATCGAATGTGCGGCTGGCCGCGTATTCCAACGAAGGGCAGGGGCAATTCGTTGCGGGACGGAACGCGTTCCAAAATGGGAATCAATGGGTGGATTCGCTGGCGCAAAAACAGCAGAACGCCAAGCGGGTGCGGATCCAATTTAATTCAGCGGAATATTTTGCGCTGGCGGCGAAGGAGCCGGACGCGTTGCCGTGGCTGGCGCTCGGGCAGAACGTGCAGTTTGTGTTGCACGGTTCGATCTATGAAATTTATGAGTGATTGCCAAACACAGGACGGCGAGGGGCCGCGTTGTGGGCGGCGCAATTCGCCGCGTCATTAGCGGAACTCCTGTGGGTCTGAACAGTCAATTCCGGTAACTTACGATGCCGGTTCCGCCAGCAGCTTTTGAACGACCGGTTCCACGTGGCCCGGTTGGAGGCCGATGGCCCGGATGATTCCTTTGCGGTCAACGACGGCATAGGTCGGATAATAGTGCACGGCCCATGCTTTTTCGGAGGCGAGCTTGGGATCCAGTGCGGTGGGATATTTGATGCCCTTGGTCTTTACGACGTCCGCCATGTTCTCCTGGCCTCTGGCGGAGGTGCAGACGCCGACAATCACGAGACCTTTGTCCTTATATTTTGCGAGCAGCTCGTTGTTGTGCGGGATGGCCGCCATGCAGGGGCCGCACCACGTGGCGTAAAAATCCACGATGACCACTTTGCCTTTCATGGCGTCGGCTTCGACTTTGCCGTTGATCCAGCCGGTAACGGTGAGCGGCGGCATGGGTTTGCCTTCGAGGGCGGCATGGACTGAACGAGCCTGGGGCGTATCGTCCCAAGTCCATGAATCCGGGAATTCCCCGGCGTAGATTCTGGTGGCGGTGAGAGCGAGCAAGCCGGCGATGAGAGATAGTTTTCCTTTGGGCATAGCCAACAGATAACACCGGTTGGTTAAATCGACAACGTCATTTTATTCAGGGCAGACGCATCCTATTTTGCAGAATTCCGAAAGAAACATTGAATCGATTTAGTTGAATGGGTCGGATGTGGGCGAATCGGGAGGAGAGGCCAAAGATTTTGGCACGGGGAATTAACAATATGGAGGGGGAAATTGTCACCGCTTTAAAACAGATAAAAATAAAATCAACTCCCCCATTTGAATCTGCTGCAAATGGGGGAGTTGAAATTCTATGCCGAAGTAATTTAATGTCGAGCCAAAAATCCGTGGGGCGCGGACAAATATTACAAATTACAGAATTTCAGGTGCGTCAGCCCTGTCATTTTATTCGCAAATGGAATCGTATAAGAAAGGCTTTTGAAGCTCGGAAATGAAAGCCTGTTTTTCGTTGCTGCACACCGCAACAAAGTGTGGAAGGTTGACCCATGGCAGCAACGGCTATTAAAGGACCGCGGGCTTCCGCGGTGACTCAATTTTCAGTGTTCACCCCCAATCGGCTGGGACGCCTCAATGACTTGGTCAAGATC
>DASZPR010000021.1:0-2648 GCA_035550235.1 Verrucomicrobiia bacterium
GACGGGCATGGCCGGTGAGTGGGGCCATGTCACACTTCAGGAGAACGGCCCCTTATGCAAATGCGGCAATCGTGGTTGCTGGGAGGCGTGCGCTTCGAATAGCGCGGCCGTGCGTTACTTCACGGAATCGGAACCCACTCAGAACAAACCGAAGATGTCCGGCATGCCGACTTTTGATCTCGTCCTGAAATTGGCTCAGCAGGGTCAGCCTCAGGCCCATGCGGCATTGGAAAAAATGGCTCATTACCTCGGTGTTGGCGTGGCCATGACCATTGCCGCTTTGGCGCCCGATGTCCTGGTCGTTGTCGGCGAAGTGACGCGAGTGTGGGACAAGGTCGGCCCGATTATCGATGGCGTGATTACGAGCCGATTATCGATGGGCTCCAAAACGCAAATCGTTCCGACCAATCCCGACACGCAACCCCGTTTACGAGGCACGATCGCGTTGGTTCTGCAAAAACATTTCGGGGTTCCTCATCTCGCTTAAGAAACTGCGCCCCGTCAAATCAATGAACCACCCAACTGCAATTTGTTCCGCGTCCGAATTATCTGCAAATCCGAATACGACATTTGTCGGATGTTCGATGCCAATCCGCTGTGGCATCATCGCCAACAATGTTCCCAATCAAACGCTGTGTCCGGCGAAGGGTCTTGGTAAAGGCAGAGCGTAGTTGAAGTCGAGCGGGCCCTGTGGCCCATGCCTGAAGAATCCCCAAAACGAATAAACAACCGCCCACCCCCAAATCCGTATGAAAATGGTACTCAGAATAGTTAAACTCCTCATTGTTTTTGCTTGCACCGTGTGTTCCACGGTTGCCTTTGGTCAGGCCACGCTTATATGGAGTGGCGGAGGCGATGGGACAAATCTTGATACGGCCGCCAATTGGGGCGGCACTTTGCCCAGCACCGCCAACAACGATGAAGGCCAGTTCAACGGGGTGGTGCCTGGCAATTTGCTTTTAAACTACAGCATTGGAAATTTCCAGAGCGGTCCTGGGCAGGCGGGAATTAATTTCCACATGACGCCGAGTCAAACCGGTTCAGTCCAATTTACCACCTCATTTAACGATTCTCATACTTCCGGCGGCGCCGGCTCCCTGCTTCTGGCTATAACCCACGTGACCATTGATGCCGGGGCCGGGGCGTTTTCGTTGGGGCCTACGGATCCAACAAAGCTATTGGCGATCATTGGCCGGCCGAACGGCGCTGTTCACCTGTATCGGAACGATTCAGCGAATGTGGCCACCATCAACACCCGGGTGCTGTGGAAGGGCGGCGGCGGGGCTAACTGGACGTTGGACTTTCTCGGAAACGGAGACTGGCAGGTAAACAACAACCTGATGAACGACAACGGTCCGGGGATGAGCATTCAGGTGGACGGTCCTGGCACGATGTTTTGGAACCCGGCACTCGGCTATCAGAACGCGAACGGGCTCGTCAGCCCCGTCGTCATCAACGGTGGCAAAATGGTTCTCCAATCCCCGCATCCTCGATTGAGCAACCAGGCTTTCACGCTCACCGGCATTTTCGATTTCGATGCCCCTGGGCAAGCGCAGACGCTTTCCGGTGTTATTTCTGGTACCGGCGTGGTGCAGGTGAACAACGGCACCCTCACCCTCTCAGGCGCGAGCTTTTATACTGGCAACACGCTCCTCAGCGGTGGCGAATTGTTTGTTAACCGGGCTGAAAACCCTGATGCTGCTACCGGCCCTCTCGGTTTCGGCGGCCTCATTTCGTTCACCGGTGGCACGCTGGGATACACCGTGAATAACACCTTCGATTATTCTTCTCGTTTCGACACCTCGCCCGGTCAGGCTTACAAAATTGATACGGCGGGACAAAACGTGGCGTTCACGAACGTGACGGGACTGACCAGCAGCGGCGGCACGCTCACGAAACTCGGGCCGGGCACGCTCACGCTGGCCGGCGCGAACTCTTACGGAAATACATTCATCAGTGCCGGTAAGCTTTTGTTTCAAGGCACGAAGTCCGGTACCGGCGACATCACCGTGAGCAACAGCACGATTCTTGGCGTCACAGAAAACGGCTCGCAAATCACACCGGCTACGTTGACCGTAGGAACGACCAGCGGTGCGACCTTGGAGTTCAATAATGTCAACAGCACATCGCTTGCGCCCCTTGCGGCAGGCACGATTTCGGCTGGTGGCCCCATTACCGTGAATGTTGCCAGCGGCTCATTTGTGGTTGGCCAAAGCTATCCTTTGTTCTCTTGGACCAGCGGGTCCGCTCCCGCCGTCACTTTGGGAACGTTGACTGGCGCGGTCGGCAATCTTTCCACCAACGGCACCAAAATCCAATTGAACGTCACCGGGCTTGCCTACATCTGGAGTGGCATCACCGATGGCAACTGGGACACGACCACGGCGAACAACTGGAAGGTCAATGGTGTTTCGCAGATTTGGTCCGATGGCAACGCGGCGTTGTTTGATGATCTGGCTACTGGAGCAACCAACGTGGTTCTCAATTCCCCGGTGGCACCGGCGAGCACCACGGTTAACAGCACCATCCTTCCTTATACCATCACTTCGAGCGGAGCCAACGTCATCGGTGGCAGTGGCGGCCTGGTCAAGAACGGCAACAGCGTCCTGACATTGTCGGGCGGGGTCAATTCCTACACCGGACCCACT
>DASZPR010000022.1:0-4230 GCA_035550235.1 Verrucomicrobiia bacterium
TACTCGCGGTGATGCTCGGCGGCAGGCCGTAGGTGAGTTCGGGGTCAACCAATGCGTAGCCAGGAAGCATTCTGGGGCTACGCAAGCTTACTTTCAACCGATGCTCGGGTGAAGCGAGAACGGCGTTTCGCGTGACTTCCGAACCGGTACCGGCAGTCGTAGGAATTGCCATGTAACGCGCCGAATTCTTCGCAAGGGTTTTGCCTCGCCCAATGATTTCAACATAATCGAGAACATCACCCTCGTTCTTCATTATGGCAGCGATCGCTTTTCCGGCGTCAAGCACGCTGCCACCGCCAATCCCGATGACCCAATCGCAGTCTTGGTTTTTGGCGCAGGTAACGCCGTCGCGGACCGTCTGGATGGTCGGCTCCCCAGAAACGGAGAATATCGCAGCTTCCAAATTATTTTCGCGAAGCAGTTGGAACAGCGGTTCGGCGCGTTGCGGATTCTTGCCGGTCACAACCAACGGGCGTTGCCCTCCGTTCTTGATGGCTGGGCCGGCTCCGCGCAGTGTTCCCGGGCCGAAGATGATTCTATCCGCCGTCGTAAATTCGAACTGCATCACCAGCCTGCGTCTCCGGGGAAAATGTTCGCGTATTTCACGCTGCTGCGCGGCTCGGCCATCATGGGCGCGACGGAGTCACGCCAGGTGGCGTAGTGAGCGGTTTCCTTGTGCGCGGCGTTGGCTTCCACGCTGCGGTAGACTTCCACGAACACGAATCGCGCGGGGTCGTCGGCTTGTTGCAAAATATCGAAACGCGCAACGCCGGGTTCCTTCACGCTGGCGCGGGCGTTGGCGAGGGTGGCCTGTTTGAAGGGCTCGATGAACTCCGGTTTGATGTGAACCTGAATGTGAACGATGAACATGGTTAGAGCGTCAGGAATTTGAGAACTTCGACTTCTTTTCGAAAAACGAGTTCGATAATGTTGCCGTTGAAGCGCACGGAAAGCGGACACCGGCGCTCAGGATAATCAAACAATGTTTTTCCAGTTTTGGGATCGAGGCGCCGAATGTCCATGGCAGAATCCAACATGCCGGGGAGCGTGGTCAGGCTATCGGGATCGAGGTCGGCTGCCTGGTGACTGGCAAAACAGAAAACGAATTTGCCGTCCACGTGCGAGACGAAGCCGCCGGGCTGCACGGTCCAATAAACCTTGCCGGTCTTGCAATCGACGCGCAGCACGGAGGCGGCGATTTTCTTATTGATGTCGATTTGGCGCGAGTAACGGAGGCTCTCGAGGTCGGCAGTGGTGGAGTTCACATACATCGAGCCTTTGTCATCGAAGAAAATTCCCAGGATGCCGATGGTCGGCACGCGCCAGCGGACGTTGCCGGTTGCCAAATCAAACGCTGTGAGCGTGGCTTCATCCACCACGTACAAAGAGTCGTCATGTTCCACGCAGGGGCCGAGGCCGGTGGAAGTTTGCGCGGGATCATTTTCATCGAGGCCACTGCTTTGACCGATTTTGCCGGAGAGGTTGGCTTGCCAGAGTTTTTTGTTCGATTTGTCGAGCACGACGATCATTTCTCCGCCGGCCACAATCGTGACGGTCTTTTGCTCGAAAACAGAGGGTGGGCCGATGACTTCCCCTACCCAATCGGGAATATCCTTGGCATCCAGACGACGCACTTTGACCTGATATCGGCTGACGTCGTCGGTGACGGAATCGCCGCCACGTTCGCGTTGCATGTCGTTGAGGATTTCGTTGGCCATGGCCGCTTGATTCGTCACGGATGGATTGGTTTCGAGCGCTGAACGGCCAGGCCGATCTCTGAGAACTTTGCGCGTGCGACCGAGTTGTTCCAAAACCTTGGACGACCATTCAACGTAGCCGTATTTGCTGTTCACAAAGCCGCGATGATTCAAAAAGTTGAAGGCCGCCTTAACTGCCGGGCTGGCGCCGGCAGGAGGGGTGTGGCCTGAGGCCGGATCGTCTTCCTCTTTCATTTCCTGGAGGAGGTCATTCTGGTGCTTGGTGTTAGAGAGCGTGGCGGGCAAGGCCATCTTGGCAGCGTAGGGAAGATTTTGGGCATCTTGCGCGACTTTCGCGGGATCCAACGGTTTGTCCATGTCCTGTCCGGGAGTTGTGGGCAGACCAACGCCTCCAGTGTCTTTCTTTACGGGCGAGGGCCTCGTGGCGGGCGCCACTTGTTTTGTCGTGGCGAGAACGGCGGAGGATTTGGGCTCGCCGATTTCCTCGGTGTGCGATTCGCCGGTGGCAAGACTCACGTGGGTGATGACGTGCTGGCCAAAAGCGTTCTCGTCGGTGAATTGCAATTCGCCGCCCTCGACCGCTGCTTCGGCGCGTCCACTGGGCAGGTTGATTTCCTTGCCGGCCTTGCCGGTGTCCCAATCGTATTGCGTCAATTTTCCATCGCGGGCAATCCAGATGTTTTGGTCGTGCACGAACAATTGCAGCGACGATTCCATTTCCTGTCGAACTTCCTTTTCGATCTCGTCGCGCCCGACTGCACGGGGCCGGAATTCCGAGTCGACGCCGCGCCGGGCGGCATCGGCGACCATGTCTTTGAAGGCGGTCATTTGGCGATCGACTTCGACTTCGAATTGTTGCGGGGTGATGATTTCGTTGGTCCAAACGGCTTTCTTCGAACCCAGGGGATAACGGGCGAGCAGCCCGCCGTGGAGGAAGACGAGTTGTTTGCCAACTATACGCGAATTGCCCGCGTAAGAAATCTCAGGAAAACGCACCGAGAAAATGGCGTGTGGCACGGTGGCGAACCATGCCCACCAAATCCAAACTCCCAAAAACAAGACCAACGCCACTGCGGCAGCCGCTCCAATTTGAAACATTTTGCGCCATTGCTGCGCTTCGATGACGGATTTCTGGCCGGCGAAGACCGGGACGTTGATGCCGTTGGCTTCGGCTTTCGCGCGGCACAAGGGCGAGCAAACATAACCGAAAAGCTCCATGCATTTCGGACAAATTGGTTTTCGGCAAATATAACAATGGGCGACAGACACTTCGCCCTGGTGCTTTGGGCAGGGTTTGCCGTCATCCGGGCCGGGAGCGCCCGGCTGTGAAGGGGTTTCAACCGCTGTGCCATGAGTGGCTGAACTGGCGCTTTTGGAAACGGACAATTTTGCGGGAGCAGCGGGAGCGGGAGTCGGTTGAATCACGGGTGTCGCAGCGGGGGGCGTGTGAGCGACGCGCATCCGGGTGGGCGCGGCCTCGACGGGCGCCGCGGCAGGAGTCGCGGCCAGCAATTGCGCCACCGGAGCAGCGCCGGCGCCGAGTTCCTGGCGGATGAGCTCATTGATGGGAGCAGATAAATCGAGATTGCAGTTGGGGCAAACGAATTTTACCGGGTTGTGCGCCATTTCCGGCGTGACGTCGATGGAATATTTGGACCCGCATTGGCACTGCACTTTCATAGGCACTCAGGGTTTGGGATTTAATAATACCACCGGAGGCTGCACGGGAATAGCAAATTGAGCATTGCCGGTGGTGGAGACCACGCTGCCATCGCCCATCATGAAATTGCCGCCGCCTTTGCCGTGGTTGTTGCCGGGCGGCTTGCCGGTTTCGGAGAAGACGGTCGCACCGACGCCTTTTGAGGCAGTGTTGATTTGGGCGTCGGACATTAGAACCTTATCCGTTTCACTCGCGCGGCGGCCCATGTAGTAGGCGTAGCTGATTATCCAATCGCGAAAGGATTTGTCGGCCGGCATGGAGGGGGATTCGCCGGTGGCCGGGCAAATAAAAATAGAGGTGTCCGAGGTGTAACGCGGCACCAGCAATGCGAGCGCGTCTTCGGAAGTCACGGCATTCGTGGACACCGGATATTGGTCGGGAAAGTCACGGGAGTAGATCTGCATCGCGAGATAAATTTTCTCGAGATTGACGCGACAGGCGCTCAGTTCGCGGTCGCGCTTGGAGGGGCCGTGGTTCCAATAGAGCGTGAAGACGATCAGGACCAAAGCCAGGACGATGAGCAGTTCGATCAGCGAAAAGGCTGCGTTGGCGGATGACCGGCGATGAAACTGCCGTGGCTCCTGCATACCTTTTTATACTCCCAAATGCAGGGGGGCTGCAATGGCGAATGCGAGGAGTGGGGAAACGCTGAATGCTGAACACCGAACGCCGAATGTCGAAGAAAATGCGGAACGTGGAAACATCCAACATCCAACATCGAACGGCAGAATGTTGGATTTAGTTTTTGGAGTCGGTAAGGATGTTCCAACTCCAGAGGGGACGGCGCGTGGG
>DASZPR010000023.1:0-7232 GCA_035550235.1 Verrucomicrobiia bacterium
CCCGGGTCGAGCCGATGCACCAACGCGCCGAGCGATAAAAAATCGAGGGCGCCACTTTTAGGGATGTTCAAACCTTTGCTCATTTCAATCTAGTTGTAATTTTTCGTTTCCAATCAAATTTGAACCGGCGGAAAACCCGCCGATTGCGGGCAATATGATTCGCAAAAGAACCGGCAAATGTCGCTAAAAAAGAATCACCATGTTTGGCACAGAAGCCTCCTTATTTTGCACCCCCAGCCGCCGACATAAGGAGGCGGACGTCCGCCCCTCCGCCTCTTTATGTCGGCGGCTACGATTCGGGTTCCAACTCCCCAGGATCCGCCAGCGTCTTTTCCCGCGGCAATGATCGTGTAAGGTTGTCCAGGATGATAATCTTTTGCCAGATTTTGCGCGAGAGGCCGGACGTCAAATCCTCCACGTCATCGACCGCATCCAACAACACCGGGTCCTGAAAACCTTGCACATATAGCGCGGCGATTTTGCTGATAAGCGCCAGGGAGTCGTTGCAATAATCGAAATAGCGATTCAACTCAAATGGCGTCATTTCCCGTTTGGGTGGCTTGGCCGGACGCGTGGCGCGGCCGAAATAATTCTCCGGGTCCTTGGTCAACTGGTGCATATCGACAATGTGCGCCATGGCGCGAAGCTCGTGCACCGCCTTCAGCGCGCGATTGCGTTTGATGCGATTCTCCCAGCTCACAAAAAATAAAATCGCCGCGCCCATGAACACCACGGAGCCAATGCTCGCATCGAGCGCCTGGATGAAGTTCGTGTAATCGTTCATCTGGAACTGATGAATGTGCATTACGAGACCGATCACGACACTGATTAATATGAGACTCAAAAACGCGGCACCAGCGCGCAGCAGAATGTTCGGCTTTTGGATCCACTGGACGCGCTCGACATTTTCATTCGCCACGCGCAGAAGTTCGGCGGAAATTTTGCCCAGCCCGGAATTGGGAAATCTGCCTTCGATGCGGGAATTCAACGTCTTGACCGTATCGATGATCTCTTGCGGATCCAGCCGGCGGTATTTCGCCACAATTTCATCCATAGGCAGCGCGAGGATAAAAATTTTCCCGGCCGGAAGCAAGGCAGGGTGAAAGTTCGCTCTCCGCGTGACGATTTTGTGCCGAACTTGTCTATTCTTTGATGCGAGAAAATCTGGCTGATGAAACGGGTAATAAACGGCGAAATAATGATGCTAACGAAGCCGCTGCGGCGCCGGAAATCCTCGAGAAATTAATCCACCGCGCCGAACGCGTGGGCGCGAGTGATATTCACGTCCAGATGCGTGGAAAAACCGCCGAGATTTTGTTCCGATTGGATGGCGTGCTGGCGCCGGTGGGCGAACTTTCGGAGGCCGTCGCGGAGCGGGTCGTGGGCCGAATCAAATTTCTTGCGCGACTGAAAACTTACCAGGAATCGCTGCCGCAGGATGGGAGGATTGAGCACGCGGACATTGCCGGCGCGAACGACATTCGCGTGGCCACGTATCCAACTGTTACGGGCGAGAAAATCGTGTTGCGGCTGTTCAATTCATCCACGGCAAAAACGTTGAATGAACTTGATTTCCCAGAGCACGCGCACGCGGAGATTGAGCATTTTCTCAGGCAGACCGCGGGCTTGTTGTTGTTGACCGGCCCCGCCGGAAGCGGGAAGACGACGACGATTTACGCGTGCCTTCGCTTTCTCGCCGAACTCGGCGGCCGACATATCATCACGGTCGAAGATCCCGCTGAACAAATCGTTCCGGGCGTGATGCAAACGGAGGTGAACGAAGCGCGCGGACTGGATTTCGCGAAAGCCACGCGGCATTTGCTGCGACAGGATCCGCAGGTGCTCGTCATCGGCGAAATTCGCGACGAAGAGACGGCGAACATCGCCGTGCGCGCCGCGCTCACGGGGCACCTGGTGATTTCGACTTTGCACGCCGGCTCGTGCAAAGGAGTTTTCGAGCGGCTCACGATGCTTTGCAACGATCATTCCGCTGTCGCATCTTCTCTTTCGCTCGTGGTGAACCAACGGCTCGTTCGGCGCCTTTGCAAAAATTGTTCCGGCAAAGGCTGCGAAAGTTGCGTGCAGACGGGTTATCGCGGGCGATTGCCGGTGGTGGAGTGTCTGCGCGTGACGGAAAACATGCGCCGCCACATCGCTGGGTGCGATACTGAAACACTTTCGGCGAACCCATCCCTGATGGAAAACGCACAGGCGCTCGTGGCCTGCGGTTTGACGAACGAAACGGAATTGCACCGCATCTTCGGCTTCGAGAACGCGTGAGGAAATCCGTTCTGCCCTGTCGAATTCTTTAGCGGCAGATTTCAAAGTATTATGAACTACGACGAATTCGCCTTCTTCAACCAACAACTGGCAGCGATGCTCCGCGACGGCATACCGCTCGAAGGCGCCTTGAAGCAATTGTGCGCGGGCATGAAAACCGGCCCCTTGCGCAATGAAATGATCGAGCTTGAAAAAGATCTCGCGCGCGGCACTCCGCTCCCCGATGCCATCACGCGCCGCGCGCTTCCGGAATTTTATCTGCGCATGGTCACGGTCGGCGTGCGCAGTAACGATTTGCCCGGCATGCTCACGCTGCTGGCCGATTATTACCAGCGCACCAATTCCATCTGGAACCGGCTCAAGGGCCTGATGGTCTATCCGTTCCTCGTGCTGCTGGTTTCATTGGGACTAACCGTCGTCATTTCCACGTTGGCAAAGAAATTTCTCGAAACGACCACCGGAGATTGGAGCAGCACGCCTCCGCTCATCTTCCAGACGCTTTGGATTCCGCCGTTGATTATCGGAATATTTCTGGCGGCGGGGGTGGCCATCGTAACGATTCCGAGTTTGCGCGCGCGAGCTCGATGGTGGATCCCGGCTTTTCGCGAGACGAGCCTCGCGCAAATCGCGTCCGCAATGGCGTTGATGTTGAAAAGCGGAACGCCGTTGCCCGAGGCGCTGGCTTTCGCCGAAGCAATTGAATCCGGTTCACCGGCCGCCGGCGCTTTGCGCGAATGGCGCACGCTCTTGCAGGAGGGTCAGGGCAAGCCCGCCCAATGGCCGCAGGCGCTCTCGCCATTTCCGCCGATGTTCCTTTGGCTCGTGCGCAAAGGCGGCGAAGATATTGCCGCCGGATTCCAAAAGGCGGCGGAAATTTACCAATCGCGCGCCTCGTACAAAATCGAACTTCTGCTGTACGGCGCGCTGCCGATCTCCGTTCTTTTGCTCGGCCAAATGGTCATCTGGCAGGTGACACCGGTTTTCCGGAGCTTGATTTGGCTCATGAACTCGATCGGTGGCGACGGAGGCGGTTTATAACTATGTCTTCCGATCCAACAATTGCGACGTTGCAACTCATCGCGATGCTTCTCGCGGTGGTGGTGGGGCTGCTCATCGAGGCGGGCCTGCTTTACGGGGTGTATTTTATTCTTACGCTGCCGCTGCGCCGTAACGAACGCGCGCGCATCTTCCTCGACATTCTGCAACTTGGGCTGAAAGACGGCCAGACGCCTGAGGCGGCCATCATCAATGCCTCCACGAGCAATGACAAAACCTTCGGCGCGCGATTTCATATCCTCGCGGCGCATTTGGAAAAAGGCATGCGCCTGAGCGCCGGTCTGGATTTGGTTCCCCGATTGTTACCACCGCAAGTAATTGCCATGCTGAAAACCGGCGAGCGCATCGGTGATGTCAGCAAAGTGCTGCCCGCTTGCCGTCGCGTCGTCGGCGACGGCCAATCGCAAGTCCGCGGCGCGCTGAACTACGTTTTGATTCTGGCGCTCGTCGTCTCGCCGGCCGCGATCATCATTCCCATCATGTTAAACGTGATGGTAATCCCGAAATTCAAGGAAGTTTTTGGCGGCATGTATGGCGGTCAATTGCCGGCCTTCACACGTTTCGTAATGGGTTCCAGTCACACCATGTTTTTCATTCAACTGGCGGTTATTTGTGTCACCTGGTTTTTGCTGTTCGCCTACGTGGGTGGGCCGCGCGTGCGCGGATGGTTCCGGGCCGTGCTCGGCCCCCTGCCCGACTGGATTCACTTTCATTTGCCGTGGCGCCGTAAACGTTTGCAACGCGATTTCTCGGCCATGCTCGCCGTGCTGCTCGATGCCCACGTACCCGAATCCGAAGCCGTCATTCTTGCCGGAGATTGCACCGCCAATTCGATTGTGCGCCGCCGCGCAGAAAGAATCCGTGCGCAACTCACGCGCGGCGTGAAACTGCCGGAAGCGATTCGCGCCATTGACAACGCGGGAGAATTGCAATGGCGCCTCACGAATGCCTTGCAGCGCGGACGGGATTTTCTCGCCGCGCTCAACGGCTGGCATGAAGCGCTGGAATCGAAGGCATTTCAACAGGAACAAACTGCCGCGCAAATCACCACGACGGGCTTGGTCCTGTTCAACGGTTTAATCATCGCTTGCGTCGTGATCGGCCTTTTCCTCCCGCTCATTGCACTCATCAACGCCGCAACGTTATGGTGATTCACGCTCCCAACAAATTTTTGCGCCAAAGCGGCTCGTTAATGGCTGAGATGCTGGTGGCGATTGCCATTCTCATGGCTGTGATCGTGCCGGTGGCCTATTCCTACGATGCGGAAAAGCGCGCCGCCCGCGCCACCTATAATCACGCCATCGCCATGGAAATTGTGGATGGCGAAATGGAGGTGCTGCTCGCGGGCGAATGGCGCGCGTTCACGCCCGGAACACATCCCTATCCGGTGAAAGCAGCGGCGCTCGCCAACCTGCCACCGGGAGAATTCACGCTCACGCTCGAAACCAATAAGATTCGCCTGGAATGGAAACCGTCCATGACACGGCGCGGCGGAGCGATCGTGCGGGAGGCAAAATTGCAATGAACTTTGCGCGTAAAACTATGCGGAGGAAAAGGCGCTGTAGCGCAGAGTGTCACTCTGCTGTTTCGCCGAATGGCATTCGGCTGACGATGGCCATTTCCGACGCTCAGGAATCACTTTGCGCCCGGCGGATTTCCAATCCGCGACACAGCAGAGTTCCACTCTGCGCTACCAGAACATCGGCACACACGTGTGCCTTCACGCTCATTGAATGCCTCGTTTACATGAGCATGCTGGCCGTCCTCATGGGTTTGGGTTACGCCGCAATGTATCGCAGCATGGATGCCTCGACCGGCCTCCGGCGCAACGCCAGCGATATCACGCAAGCTCTCAACGCCGGCGAACGCTGGCGCGACGATGTTCGTGCCGCCACGCAACCGCTCCGCGTCGAACACGACAAAGACGGAGAAATCATTTTGCACATTCCCCGCGTTGACACGGAGGTCACTTACCAATTCGCCTCGAACACCGTCTCCCGCCGGGTCGGCTCCGCGGAATGGTCGCTGGCGCTGGAACACGTCAACAATTCCACTTTCATTTCGGATCCGAGAACCAGAGTGACCGCGTGGAAGTGGGAAATCGAGTTGCAGCCGTATCGCAAAAGCCTCACGCATCTGCATCCGCTGTTCACCTTCATCGCAGTCTCAACCAACACTCCTGCAAAATGAGAATTCCCAATCCATCATTCAGCAAAACGCGAAAACGCCAGGACGGACTGGCGGTGATTCTCATGCTGATTTTGCTGACGCTGGTGCTGGGTTTCATCGTGGCAAACACGACCACTCTCACAACGCTTCACAACGACGTGAAACGAATTGAGCAACGCCAAACCCGGCGGCTCAATTCCATAACGGTGCCAGCCTCCACAAATTCACCAGCCGCTGAAGCAGTTCCAAAATGAAATCGCTGGATCGTATTGGGGCGATCCGTCAATCGCTTTTGGTGTTTTTCTACGGTCTTGCCAGCCTGTTGCCGATCGTCGGGATCCTTCCTGCAGCTATGTCGTTGGTCCGGGGCGCTCGCCTGCGCCGCGCTGTCACGGGGCCAAATCCTGCTGATAATTATCGCAAATGGGGCATGGCGCTCGGAGTCTGCGGCCTTTTGATTACCATCTATACCGCCATGGTGATAGTCGCCCACATTCTCGCGACACTGGGAAACAGAGACGCCTTCATGGAATGAAATGCAATAAAACTCGCCGCGAAATTTTCTTTTTGATTGGGCTTCACTTGCTTACTCTGCGCGGCGCAGATGGCTCTTAAGCTATTCAACACACTTTCGCGTTCGGTGCAGGAATTCACGCCGCTCGACCCGGCCGGAAAATCCGTCGGCATTTACTGCTGCGGCCCCACCGTTTACGATTTCGCCCACATCGGCAACTGGCGCACGTTCGTCTTTGGCGATCTCGTGCGGCGCTATCTCGAATTCAAGGGCTACGCGCCCACGCACGTGATGAACATCACGGACATCGAGGACAAGATCATCAAGCGCGTCCGTGAAACAAAAATTTCGCTCAAGGAATTTACCGGCAAATACGAGGCGGAATTTATCGCCGACCTCAAAACGCTGAATTGCCGCATGCCGCATCAAACGCCGCACGCGACGGATTTCATGGCCGACATCATCGCGCTGATTGAAAAACTTGTGCAGCGCGGCATCGCTTACAAGGCAGCGGATGGTTCAGTCTATTTTTCCATCGATAAATATCGCGGCTGCGGCTGCACCTATGGGCAGTTGGTAAAATTGAATTTCGACGAAATGCGCGTCGGCGAACGCGTGAAGAGCGATGATTATGCGAAGGAATCGGTCGCCGACTTCGCCCTCTGGAAGGCACGGGTGCCGGAGGATGGCGACGTCTTTTGGCCCAGCCCATGGGGCGAAGGCCGGCCCGGGTGGCACATCGAGTGCAGCGCCATGAGCATGAAGTTGCTCGGGCCGAGCTTCGACCTGCATCTCGGTGGCGAGGATTTGGTCTTTCCACATCACGAGGATGAAATCGCCCAAAGCGAAGGCGCCGGCGTGCAACCGCCGGGACAACACTTCGTGAAACATTGGATGCACGGCGCGCACTTGTTGGTCGAAGGCAAGAAGATGAGCAAATCGCTCGGGAACTTTTTTACGTTGCGCGATTTGCTGGCAAAAGGTTTTACTGGCCGCGAAATTCGTTACCTGCTGCTCACGGCGCATTACCGCGAAACGTTTAATTTTACCTTGGGCGGTCTGGACAGCGCACGGACATCACTTTCGCGCATCGACGAATGCCTGGGCAAGTTGCGTGAAATCGCGGGCACCACGACTTCGCCAGCGGATGAAAAATTAGTTCAACAATTTACGGAAGCGCTCGACGAAGATCTGAATATTTCCGGCGCGTGGG
>DASZPR010000024.1:0-2763 GCA_035550235.1 Verrucomicrobiia bacterium
GGTATATTCTCTGTGGCACTTTCCGTCGGGACGCCTCGCGGCGTCGCCTCCCGCGTGTATCCCTCGATACGCAAGGGTTCGAAGGTTACGCGGCATCGCGCCCTACGGTGTTCGGACTTTCCTCCCCCGGCCTGCGCCGGAAGCGATTCTCCGCCTTTCCAAAACCGTCATTATTATACCAAAGAAGTTAAGAGGGGCAACGATGGAAACATCCAAATTCCAAGCTCCAACATCCAGAGAAACTTCAAGCTCCAAACAACCACACAGGTCGTTTGGAGCTTGAAAATTGGTCTTTCTCTGGAGCTTGGACTCTTGGTGCTTGGAGCTTTAGTCCACCACAGCCAAATCCATATCCCGTGAGTAAGACAGAATGCGCCCGCAGTTGATGCACGTCACCAACTCATTCTGCGCCTGGCAGGTCACAATCGTCTGGGTCGGCAACTTCATGTGGCATCCGCCGCACACTCCGTGCTGCACGCCCACCACCACATTGCCGCCCTTGCTCTTAATCAACCGTTCGTAACGGTTGCGCGTAGAGTCATCCACCGCGGCAGCGAGTTCCTCGCGATTCGCGGTCAATTGGGCCAGTTCCTTTTTTAAATTCTCTTCCCGCGCGCCGAGCTGGCCAATTTGATCGTCCATCAGCTTCTTCGCTTCCGCCGCGAGTTGCGTCGCGCGAACGACACTTTTTTGCGCCGTCTCGCCCTGCTCCATCAATTCAATTTCCTGATCCTCGATCTTCGTGATGGCCTGCTTGCAGCCTTCAATCTCGTGCGCGAGCGCGCGATATTCCTCGTTCTTGCGCGTCTGAAGCTGTTGATTCGCGTATTTCTCGATGAGCGTCTTCTTGGCCTGAACTTCCAGATCCAGATCTTTGCGTTTGGATTCGAGTTCCTTGACCTTGAGTTTGGCCGCGTCGAGCCCCGCTTGCGCGCCGTTGGCCTTGGTCTTGAGCACCTGGCGTTCCGGCTCAATGTGCTCGAGTTCCGACTTAACGCGGTGAATCTGTTTGTCCCGGTCCTGAAGAATCAGCAATTTTTCAATCGTCTCAAACATTCGTGCACTTTCTATGAATTAGCGCAGAAAACTTATCCACGCAACCGCGCCAAGTCAATGTTGCAAGCCAGTTAAATTGGCGATTCGTCAAATCGTTAAATGAATGGAACCGGATTGAATTCGCCAACTCTTAAACTCATTAACTCCAAAACTCCCCCTCGTTTCCCCTCATTTGACTCAGGGCATTCCCCCGTTAAGTTACCCCAAACGCCTTATGAGATTCATTCTAACGCTGCTGGTCGGCATTGCGCTGGGCATTGCCGCTGTTTGGTATTTCAACCATAACAAAAACAATTCGCAATTCCAGACCGCCGGTCAGGAAATCAAAAGCACCGCGCAAAACGCCGGCGATGCCCTCGCTGATAAACTCCGTTCCTGGCATCTCGACCGCGACAGCATCACCAACGAACTCGCCCGCACCGGCAAAGTCATCCGCGACAAAGCCGACGCTGCCGGTAAAACGTTGAAGGACGCCACCGCCGATGCCCGCGTTACCGCCGCCGTCAAAGCCAAATACGTCAAGGACTCCGACCTCTCCGCCTGGGACATCCACGTCAGCACCACGGATGGTGTCGTGACTCTCTCCGGCACCGTGGATTCACCCGACCTCATCGGCAAAGCCATGGAGGAGGCGCTTGACACCGATGGCGCGCAACAGGTTATCTCTACGCTTCAAGTGAAACCCAAGACGTGATTTGATGACCGCCACTGAATTTACCGTGAACCCCGCGAACCTCGCGTTCGTGGAAGAGCTGTACGAAAAATTTCTCCGCGATGCTTCGTCGGTCTCTCCCGAGTGGCGCGAGTATTTTGGCCAAGTGGCCAACGGCGAACTGCGTTTTCCCCAACCGCATTTCGGCCCCTCATTTAAGCCCTCCAGTCTATTTAACACGGGCGCACCGTCCGCCCCCGGGAGCGCCGGCGTCTCGCCGGCCCGGGGCAGTTCCACCGCCAACGCCTTAACCGCCGCCGGCGTGCCTCACGGCATTCAGGATCGCATCTACATGCTGATCCGCCTTTACCGCGTGCGCGGCCATCGCATCGCGCGCATCGATCCGCTAGGTCGCATTCCGCCCACGCCCAAGGAACTCGAACCGGAATTTTTCGGCTTCACCCCGGCGGACATGGATTTGCCCGTGCACAGCGAGACCTTTCAATATGACGGCCCGCTCACGCTCGGCCAATTGCTCCAGCGCCTCCGCAACACCTATTGCCGATCCATCGGCGTCCAATACATGCACATCGACGACCTCAGCGTTCGCCGATGGCTGCAACGCCGCATGGAGACCACCGAGAACCGCCTTCAACTCACGCGCGAAGAACAACTCCGCATCCTCACCCGCCTCACCGACGCCACCACCTTCGAGGAATTCATCCGCAAAAAATTCGTCGGCGCCAAAACGTTTTCCCTCGAAGGTTCCGAAAGCCTGATTCCCTTGCTCGACCTCGCGCTGGAAAAAGCCGGCGACCAGGGCGTCGGCGAAGTCGTCATGGGTATGGCGCATCGCGGTCGCCTGAACGTCCTCGCCAACATCATCGGCAAAAGTCCGCGGCAAATTTTTCGCGAATTCGCCGACACCGGCTGGAAATCCTCTCCCGGCCGTGGCGATGTGAAATACCATCTCGGCCACAGCTCGGAATGGACTACCGCCTCCGGCAAAAAAATCCAGCTCGCGCTCTGTTTCAATCCCAGCCATCTCGAACTCG
>DASZPR010000025.1:0-7664 GCA_035550235.1 Verrucomicrobiia bacterium
ATTGAGGAAAAAGAATAGGTGCAAATTTGTTCGTGAAATGCGTCAACAAAAATATTTCCCTCCTTAACACCATTCATAAGTCATTGATAACTCTGACATAACATCAATTAGTGAAAGTGCTGTTTGGTAAAATAGCGGCTATGACTGAATTGGAAAGACCTGTTAAAAGACGGAGCCGTTTGCCATTCGCGCACTACCGCAAACGGATGGTTGTCATGCTGCACCCCGGCGATAGGATCGCAATGCGGCTTGAGAAATCACGCACATGGTATTGGGCGGAATTGGACGATGTATTTCGGATTCTCGCGCAATGGCATGCCACCCGCGAGCGTCAGCGCAGACGGGATGAACGCAAAGCCCGCTTGGGGAAATAAACGATTACGGCCTTTGGAAGTGGGATTTTTCGACCTTTTCCTGTTTTACAACTGCCTTTGCCAAAACCCCCATCAATTCCTTTAAAGTTGGCGGTTTTGAAAGAATCTTGAAAACGCCCAACTGTTTCGCGCGAGTTTCATCAATCGCATGCGCATTGGCGGAAAGCATAATGGCCGGAATTGTGACTCCCGAGCGCCGGAGGCCGTCAATCAAATCAAGTCCGTTGATAGCTGGCATTTGATAATCGATCAATAAAACGTCGATTCCGAATTCCTTGATGATTCGTGCGCAATCGGCGCGTTCATCATGCGCGTACGCCGTCCACCCGCGATGGGTGATGGCGTAGTTGAGGGTTTTTCGGATGAGAGGTTCGTCGTCAATAATCAGTACTTTCATATTCGGCAGGGAAAAAATGGTCTGCACCATATATGGTGCAATCATTCGCCCTGTCACGGCTACTGTCAAACGGCAAATTCATGCCGAAATCCCCAATCAAGAATGCCGTGGGACCGACCATTCGAAAACTGCGCAACCGGAAGGGATGGACGCAGGAGGAACTGGCCGCCAAATTGCAGATTGAAGGCTGGGATTGCACGCGAAGCTGGCTGGCGCGGATCGAGGCGCGGCAGGTGCAGGTCAAAGAGTACGAGTTATTGTATTTTCAAAAGCTTTTTGGCGTGGAACTGGAGGAACTGTTTCCCACTCTCATCCCGAAGAAGGCAGATCCACGCCTTCGTTCCATCTGACAGATTCAACCGGCCGACCCGCTTTCCAGGCGTTTTCTCACCTTTTCAATTTCCCCGGCCAGCGCCTTTTCCTTCGGTAGTACCGTCAGATATTCTCTCGCGACCACTTTGTTGGGCAATCCTTCCAAGGCGTAACGGGCGATGGCATCGCCCTTCTGTGCACACAGAATCAATCCTATGGGCGGGTTCTCCCCTTCATTGGTCCAATGTTCGCGGGCGTAATTGAGGTACATGTGCATTTGCCCGGCATCGGCATGGGTCAACTTGGCGAGCTTGAGATCAATAATTACGAGGCAGCGCAACTTGCGGTGAAAGAACAGCAAATCCACCCGATACCATTCATCGTCAATGCGCAACCGGCGTTGCCGCGATATAAAGGCGAAGTCACCGCCAAGTTCCATCAGGAAATTTTCGAGATGACGGATGAGCGCTTCTTCCAGATCAGACTCGGAATATTCATCCTTCAGGCCGAGGAATTCGAGGACGAACGGGTCTTTGATTTCCTCATCCGCGCTCAGGTTGTCCCCCGGCTCCCTCTTTCCGGATTTCTTCAGCATTGCGGCTTTGTCCCGTGACAGGGCTGTTCTTTCGTAAAACTGGCTCGAAATCTGCCGGTCCAGCTGCCTCACCGACCAGCCGCAACGCAATGCCTCGGCCTCGTAGAATTTTCTGGCATCGTCTTTGCGCAGCGCCAGCAGGCGCACATAAGCAGACCACGGCAGGCAAAAACGGCTGGAAAGTTTTCTCAAGATCAACAACGGGAACGTGTTGTCAGATTTTTCAGACACTGTCTGAAAAATGTTTGCGGGAGCCGCATCAAAGCCTTGGTTCGTGGATTTTTCAGACAGTGTCTGAAAAATCTCCCGCTCCGGCCAGGTGAGAAAGAATTTTCGCATCTGGCTGAGATTGACAGCCCCATATCCCTTGCCAAACCGCGCGGTCAAATCCAGCGCAAGCGTCTTCAATAGAGCGTCGCCGTATTCCGCCCTTCGTTTTCCGCCTTGTTCAAATTCCACGATCCGCCGACCCACCTCCCAATAGGTCGCGGTCATCACGGTATTGACTGCACGCGCCGAGAGACGGCGGGCGCTCTCAAGAAATTCCGTCAAACTGGAAAGCATTGCGTCGTAACCTTCAGGCAGTTCCATCGCGGCCGGCTGTTTGTTGGAAGCTGATTTTTTCATGGGACAATAACGGCAAGTTCTTCGGTATGGTTGCGCACAACCAATTTTCCGCAGCCATCACCACCGGCGAGCAGGTGGACCGCCACTGCATCACCAATGAATTTCTCCACGACATCCCGCATTGGCCGTGCCCCGAGGCGCGGATGAAAACCCCGGCGCACAAGGAAGGCCAGAACGGATTTATCGGCAGTGAGGTTCCTCCCCTTGCCGCGGAGAAAGGCCAGTTCCTGTTCCAGCAACAATTGCGCGATTTCGAGTTGCATGTCGTAGCTCAGTTTGTTGAACACGAGTTTTTCTGTAATGCGGGCGTAAAGCTCCGGGCGCATCGCCTGCTGTGCATGAGAAAGGACGTGCCGCTCCAGCGTCGCGAACGAGGAATACTGCAATCCCACGATTTCGGCCGACGCGATATTGGAAGTGAACACAACGTAAAAACCGCTCAAATCCAGTGTTTCACCGCTTGCCATTGTCACCCGGGCAGCATCGAGGATTTGCAGGAAGATGTCCAGCACCCGCGAATGTGCTTTCTCGATTTCATCGAACAGCAACGTACCCGTCTTTGACCAGCTTGTTGCCCGTGCCAGCGTCCCACGCTCACCCGGCGCTCCACCCAGCAAAACAGCCAGGCTGCCTTGGTTCTGGTATTCCGACATGTCGAACCGGAACAGGCGTTCATCGCCAAACAAATAGCGGGTGAAATTCACCGTGACTTCCGTTTTGCCGACGCCAGTAGGGCCGAGGAAAAGGAAGCTGCCGCGTGGGCGCAGGTTTTTGGTGAGTCCAAGCTCCCCGCGTTGGAGTACGGAAACGATGCGCGGCACAACGTGGTCCTGTCCGCGGATCTTACCACGGAGATAATTTTCAAGGCCGGATAATTTTTCGGGTGTGTTCATCGGCCCATAAGCATGAACCGGAAAATTTCAAAAATGGCTCCTCGGGAGGAGCCATCCTGTTTTTCAAAACGGTTAAAACCGTTTGCATGAATTCAACATCATTTCTATTTGCAATGCGAATGATGCCGCTTGTTGCACAAGCAACCGGTGGCAGCCTCTCCTCGGGAGCAAGCTCCGCTCTTGGCATCGTCATGCTCTTTGGTTTCATCTTCGGCACCATTTGCGTTATCAGCGGAGGCTTCGCCATTCGCCGTGGTGACGCCGACGCGGGCAAGCTCTCGATCATCGGCGGACTCATCATCGCGGGGGCACCCGTGATCGTGAAGGCGCTCTTCACCGCATTTGGCATCGGTAGTTCCACCGTGGATGTCGGCTCCTTCCAATGAAAGAACACGAATTACGTTTGAGCGACACCAACAGCGCCGACGATTCCGCAGGCCGGACATGGGGACTCGATGGTAACCTGTTCTGGTTCATTGTTGCCGGCGTTTTCATTTTCGTCATAACGCTCCTCCTGCTTTTCAGTGCGATGCGTTGCGGATTTTGGGAGGCATCCGGCATTGCGATCATTCCACTGGCATTGACCCTCATTTACGTCTTCGGCTTCCGCCAGGGCAAGCCGCCCGCCTATGACCTCGACCTTGTGGATTATTGGATGAATGGCGCGGGGTTCAGCCCGAATCCGCAGATCCAGCCACAGCACCCGCTTCACGACACCAAATATGTGGCCCATTGATTCCATCATCGAAAAACCCGCCAACGGCTATTTCCTCCGGGACCTGATCGTGTTCAACGGATTGAACACAGGCGGCTGCGTTTCCAAGGGATTCATCTTCCAGCCGCCGGACTTCAACAACGCGCAAATTTCGGAACTGAACCATTTCCAGGACCAGCTTTCGCTCCTGCTCGCCTCGCTGAGCGATAACCAGCGGCTGCAAGTGCAATGGTTTTGCGATTCCGACTATCGTAATGAGTTGTTGCATTACAATGACGAAACAAAGCACGCGACGAATATCTGGACACGGCGCAGCCGCAATGAGCGGTTCGCCCGTTACTGGTCGGCAATGCTCAACCGCCAACTCCGGCGGCAACGGCTCATCCTTTACATCTCGCGGAGCATTGACATTTCCCCCTCATTCTCCGCATCGCGCGCGAACCTCACCGGGCATTACGAACATCTGCTGGACCAACTCCAGGAGGAGTTTTCGCAGGTTCACGAAACGCTGACAGGAATTTTTAGCGGGCAAGGTGCGCGGATTATCCCGATGACGGACGCCGATCACTACCGGCACACCGCTTCATTTCTCAATCCCTCGTACGCGGAGCGCTTCGGGTACGACGCGGCGAACGGCTTTGATCCGTCGCTTTCGATCCATGAGAATTGCTGGCACAGCGAAGGCAACGGACAGTCGGATTTCGGATTCTGGATGGACGGCTATTACCATTCCGTCATCGCGCTGACGCGCTGGCCGAAGACGACCTTCCCCGGCATCATCCACCGGCTGACCAATCTGCGGCTTCTCGATTACACAATCACGGTCAACATCGATCCTATTCCGGTTCGCAAAGAAATCCTCAAGGAGGAGAAGGCCCACGAGCGTGTTGCCGGAGACTATGCGAGCGAAAAGAAACTCTCGCTGCTCACTGTGATGCAGAAGAAGGAACGCAAAATCTCCGCGCTCATGCAGGGACACACGCTGCCCTTCAATGCACTGTTCGTTGTTCGTGCATGGGACAAAACCAAACAGGGTTTGTCCGCCAAAACAACTGCGATCAAGAACGCGATCAATTCGATGAACAGCGCGCAGTATTTCGAGAGCAGCCTGCCGAGCACCACGAAGAAGCTTTTCTTCCAGACGTGGCCTGGTTGGACTTGGGGCCGGTACGAATACCGGAAACTGTATTCGGAGCACCGTTATCTGGCCGACATGCTCCCGGTGAATGCCACGTTCACGGGGCATCTGGAAACCGCCGAGGCGATTTACGACGGTGGCGCGTCCAACCTTGTCGGCATCAAAACTTTTGCGGGAACGGTTGGCGAACAGACCCCGCAGCACGCCGTGCTGCTTGGCATGAGCGGCACCGGCAAATCGGTGACGATGTGCGACCTGCTTTCGCAGACCGAGCTTTATTACGATTACACCGTAATCATCGAGGAGGGACTTTCGTACGGCATCTACACGAAAACAGTCGAACCGAATGCCGACCCAATCATTTTGCAGCCGGACGGGACGTTGACCATCAACTATCTGGAAACGGGCGGCTTGCCATTGACGCCATTGCACCTCTCCACGGCTACCGCGCTCGTGGCCCGCATGGCCGGTGTCAGCGCCGACGAGGAAAAGCAGATGCTTCGTCAGGCGCGGATCGCCAAATATCTCAATCAGCTTTACGAGGATTTTTACCAGGATTGGGCAAACCGCCATCCCGACATGGTGCTCAAAGTCGCCCGCCATGCCTATGCGCTGGTTGCTTATCGTCGCGAAAAGCTCCCGCCCGGTGCCACTACGCTCGATGCCTTTGCCGATTTCCGGGATTGGTACCGGACCAACGAAGACGAAGCCCATGCGTTCCTGATGCGCTTTGGCGAAGGTGACGTGTTGCGGTTTTCCAAGGACCCGCAAACGGCCCGCGAAGTCCGCAACCTGGCGTTCTCCTACTTCGACAAATCCGAGTATCCGACGCACCGGGTGTTGCAGGAATTGATGCAGCTGGAAGCATCGGGTGCGGACAAGGAGCAGGTGCTGCAAATTGCCACACTCCTTCTGCCGTGGTGCCGGGATGGCAATTATGGCCCCCTTTTTGACGGTGAATCGAATATCTCGCTCACCGGCAAAATCGCCCATTTCGAGCTGGGATACATCCCGGAGTCGGCGAAGGAACTCAAATCCGCCGCCGGGTTCCTCATCACCAATTACACCCGGCAGCACATCATTACGATGCCGAGGGCATTGCGGAAACGGAACGTGTACGAGGAGGTTGCCCGGTTCCTCGACATCCCCGAAGGCGAAAAAATCGTCAAGGAAAGCTACGCACAGATGCGGAAATTCAACACCTGGAACATTGCAATCGTACAGCAATACAGCCGGTTCAAGGAGAGCCGCATTCGGTCGGCCGTGTTTGGGAACAGCCGGCAGTTTTTCATGATGAAGCAGAACGACCGGGCGGACCTGGAGGACATTTCCCAGGACATCGCTTTACCGGAAATCACGAAGCAAACCATCATGGGATACCCGCTGCCCGACCAGCAGACGGGCCGCAAATACTCCGCATTCACTTATTATCACGTCGATGCTCTGCGCCCGATTTGCTGCACGGCTCATAATATCGCATCCGTCGAGATGCTCTATTGCAGCAGCACCAGCGGTGAGCATTTCGAACGTCGTGCCAGGGAACTCAAACAACACGGAGACATCATTGAGGGAATCGTCACCCACGCCAATCAGTCTGCAAAAACCGAAACCACACCTTCCACATGAAAACAAAAGCAATACTTCTGCTGCTTACCTCAACCCTCCTTCTTGCCGGATGCGCGGAAACCACACGTCTTGTGACCGACACAGTGGCCACAGGAGGAAGCGCATTGCTCGCCAACAAGCTGAGCAAAGGCAATCCCGCCATCACCGCAGTCGGAGGTGGCGCGGGCTTGCTCCTTGGCGAAGGGCTTAACTACGCCAACGAGAGCAACGCAAAGAAAGCCTATGCCACCGGTTTTGACAAAGGCCGGAGCGACGCCGCGAAACAGCAGTACTGGATGATGGTGGACCTGCAAAAAGCCACCGGGGGCAGCGGTGAGCACACAAGCTTTTACGACATTCCAGTGCCTGAACAGCAAATCGACGGCGTCATTCTCAAACCCACAACCAAAGTCCTCAGAATCGAGGAATAACCATCCATAAATCCCAAACAACATCACCATGAAAAAATATCTGACTATTATCTGCCTCGCGCTTGTTGCCGTGCCGCTCGCCGGTCACGCGCAACTTGTCGTCGAAGATCCGGTGTCCATTGCCCAGGATGCGGCCGACCAGGTGGTCAACCTCGCGAAGTATGTCCAGATGATCGAGAACCAGGTCCAGCAGATCGACACCATGACGCAGGAATTGAATCAGGTGACTGCCTACGTCAAAGCGTTTGGCGATCCCTCGCAGGTGACAAATATCACCGGAGCCAATCAGCTTGTCTCCAGTCTGCAACAGACCGGCGTCGGACAACCGCTTCAGACACTTCAGCAAAATGCATCCGGCATTCTGTCCCTCGGCAACACCACCAATGGCTTGTATCCCAGCATCAGCAACACGGCGCTTTCAGGCATCACCATTCCGCGTGTAACCGACAATTACAAACCGTATGGTGCGGTGGAAAACACCACCTCAAATTACACGGCGGTTTACAACGATGCCGTTCAACGCCGCCAGGCATTGAAAAGCCAGATTGCCGACACCGTGAACCAGCTTCAGGCGGCC
>DASZPR010000026.1:0-2801 GCA_035550235.1 Verrucomicrobiia bacterium
GCTCAAACCCGCCATCATCGAACTGACTTCCGCCGCGCAAACCCGCGGCGTTTGCGAAGGTCTGACCGCCAGCCAGGCAATGGCACGTTGCACGGAACTCATCATCAAATCGCGCTCACCCGCCCAGGAAGAATCCGCCACGGAAGTCCTGCTGCAAACCGCCTACGCATTTTCACCCAACAGAGAGGCCACTGCGCCTGGCGTTTGCAGCATTGAATTAAAAGGCATGGCCTTCGATTCAAATCGCGCTGGTGTGCAGCCATGGGCGCAAAAAATCATCGAAGTCCTGGCGCAATTTAATATCGCGGCAAAAATCGGCCTCGCGGCCACTCCGGAACTGGCCTTGCTCGCGGCACGTGCGGCTGAGCCCGTTCTCGCACTTTTTCCCGTTCCTAAGAAACAACCAACATCCAACAACCAACATCGAACAACCAATGGCTCTCAATTCGGAAGTTCATTGGATGTTGGGTGTTCGATGTTGGATGTTGGATGTTTCCCCCTTTCCTCCCTCGAACCCTCCCCAGAAATCCTCACCATCCTGAGACGTTGGGGCATCGAAACCATCGGCGCACTGCTCGCGCTCGGCCAAGACAACGTCACCGAACGGCTCGGCCCGGAAGTCACAGAATTATTCAATCGCGTTTCGCCGGACTCGCCGCGCCCATTGAAACTGTTCGTGCCGGCGGAAGAGTTTTCCGAGCAAATGGATTTTGAGAACGAGATCGAAACCGTCGAACCGCTGCTGTTCGTCCTGCGCCGTTTTATCGAACAACTCTCGCGCCGCCTCGAATTGATTTATCTCGTCATCGCCGAAATTCACCTGCAACTCGGCCTCTCCTCCGGCACCAAATACGAACACGCGTTCAAAATTCCTGCGCCCACCGGCAACATCGACGTCCTCTTCCGCATGCTGCAAACGCATCTGGAAACCGTGCGCACCGACTCGCCCATCACTTCGCTCCGGCTCACGGCAAAACCAACAAAACCCGAATCCCGCCAGTTCGGATTGTTTGAAAGCACATTGCGCGACCCAAATCAATTCGCGGAAACGCTCGCGCGCCTGACGGCTTTATGTGGCAATGAACAAGTAGGCACCCCTCAGCCAGAAACCACCCATAAACCCGACGCCTTCCGCGTAGCGCAGGCTTTCCAGCCTGCGGGTTCGGGCGACTTCCCACTCGCCCGTCAAACCGAACTGGAAACTCCGCTCAATCCACCAACAGGAATATCTGCGCTCCGGCTGCGCCGCTTCCGCCCCCCACGTCCCTCCCACATCGAATTTCGCGACGAAAAACCAGTCCTGCTCCGCAGCGAAATTTTTATCGGCGCCATTGTAGAAACCCGCGGACCATTTTTCAGCTCCGGCAATTGGTGGGATTCCGGTATTTGGGCGCGCGAAGAATGGGACGTGGAAACTTCCGATGGCTCGCTGTTCCGCATTTTCCGTTCGTCCGACGGCTGCTTTGTGGAAGGAGTATATGATTAAGCCCCAGGCACCCACCGCCAAGCTCCGGAGAAGCTCCAGATTCCAAACATCAAAGGGAAGAGTGGCATCTGCGAAATTGGAGCTTGGGGTTTGGAATTTCTCTGGAGCTTGGAGCTTGAGATTTGGAGCTTTTTCATTCGGAGCTTTCTTCGCATGAATTACGTCGAACTCCATTGCCGCAGCGCGTTCAGCTTTTTGCGCGGAGCCTCCACGCCGGAGCAACTCGCCCAGCGCGCCGCCCACTTGCAAATGCCCGCCATGGCGCTTTGCGATAGAAATGGCTTTTACGGTGCTCCCTGGTTTTTTACCGAGGCTCGCAAACTCGGCATTCGGCCGAT
The DNA here is from genome assembly GCA_035550235.1 of Verrucomicrobiia bacterium. GTDB lineage: Bacteria > Verrucomicrobiota > Verrucomicrobiia > Limisphaerales > DASXHY01 > DASXHY01. Next base: position 1,825 of record DASZPR010000026.1, read on the forward strand.
CGTCGGTTCGGAACTGACCATGGAAGACGATAGTATTCTGCCGGTATTGGTAAAATCCCGCACCGGCTACAAAAACCTTTGCCAGCTTTTGACCCGCGCACATTTGCAGAACGAAAAGGGAAAATGCAAAGTGCATTGGGATGAATTACCAGAGTTTGCCGAAGGTCTGGCCGCGCTCACCGGAGATGCGAGCGGACCATTGGTAAAGTCATTAATTCGTGGCCGGCACGAATCCAACGAAACCGTGATGGCCCGCCTGGTCAATATTTTCAGCCGGGACAATGTCTTCGTTGAAATCCAGCGTCACCGGATTCGCGGTGAGGAACGCCTCAACAAATCCATCATTGAAGTAGCGCGACGGTTCCATCTTCCCCTGCTCGCCACCAACGGCGTGCTTTACTCCTCGGACGTGGAGCGCCCCATCCTCGATGTGTTCACCTGCATCCGCAACCACACTCACCTGGATGCTGCGGGAACCTTGCTGGAGCAAAACTGCGAACGCCATTTAAAAAGCGCCACTCAAATGCGCGAGTTGTTTCTCGATTTGCCGGAGGCGATTGAAAACACCACGCACCTCGCCGAGCAATTGGATTTCACGTTGGAAAATCTGGGGTATGAGTTCCCCGCTTTTTCAGTCCCGGATGGGCACACGATGGACTCTTATCTAAGAGAAAAAGCATTTGCCGGTGCAATAAAACGTTACAGCCGCATCCCCCACAAAGTCCGCGTCCAACTTGAAAACGAACTGGCGTTGATTCAAAAGCTGAAAGTCGCCGGGTATTTCCTGATTGTCTGGGACATCATGGAATTTTGCCGCCAGAACGACATCATGGCGCAGGGGCGCGGCAGTGCGGCCAACAGCACGGCTTGTTTTTGTCTTGGCATTACTGCGGTGGACCCACTCCGTTTCGACACCCTCTTTGAGCGCTTTCTCACGGAAGGCCGCAAAATCTGCTGGCCGGACATTGATATCGATC
>DASZPR010000027.1:0-2801 GCA_035550235.1 Verrucomicrobiia bacterium
GTCCCGCGCCGTCATCCGTTGCCCCAAGGAAATTGATGCTTGGCACATCCAGCGTGTTGAGCAACAGATCCATTTTTTTCAAGTAGCCATATTCGCTGGAAGTGTAGGCGTCGCGCGAATAACCATTGCCCACCAGTGGGATGATGTTGTTCGCCCGCGACATGGCGATCAGATTGGTGATGCCAGTAAAAAATTGGTCATAGACGCCCTGCGGATTGGATGCGCCGGGCAAACCTTCGTTGCCGAGGGAAAGTGCGATCAAATCTTCCGTGGCTCCGACCGGAACTTCGTCCGTGTAGAAACGGCTGATCACTTTCGGCGTGGTATCGCCGCCGATGGATTGATTGACGACGCGCCAGCCCCAAGCCGGTTGGCTCATGGTCAAATCGGCCGCGTAACTGTGCAGATACGAACCATTGGTCAACTGATTCGCCGTATATCCAGAAGAATTATAGCCTTTGCCCAGTGACGATCCCAAGACCGAAAGCAGACCCAGATCGCCGATTTTCAAATCATCAAAATAGACCGTGCCGGAATGATTGGCGCTACCGGCGACAACGCCCAGTTCCACCGAATGCACCGCTTGCAGACCGGCGACACCGACCAAATTGAACACGGCTGAACTGCATGGCGGATTCAGCGTGCCGCCTTCAATTTGACGGCTCGCCAGCACATTGCCGGATTGATCCAAAAGCCTGACAATCACGGCATCGTTCGAGTTGGCAAAGCCGCCGTAGTTGAACGCCAACGTCGTGTTCGTGGACCAATTTTGATTGGCCGCGAAAGTCAGCCGGACCAGATTGGTGAACGGAGCGCTGTTGCCTGAATAAGCAAGCACCATCGCGCGCTGACCGTCACAAACTATATTGGACTCCAGCGATACCACCGGTGTGCCGGCCACCGCAGTCCAATTCGTCCCCAGCGCTTCGGTTGAAGTGTAGGACTCGAAATCATCAACCAGCCGCATTGTGGTTGAACCCAAACATGAGAGAGAAACCGTCAGCCAACACCCGATCAATAGGGCTGAAACCCTGAATCGCAACTTTGCGAAATAAGTTTGGCGGTGATATTTATTAGCGGTTTTTTTGGTGGATTTCATCTTTGAAGCGTAATGGCCGGCGCGGGTTGCGTAATATAAAAGCAAAACCTTGCTTCAGCGCGGCCAGCGAATCAACCCGGCAACTTGCTTACCTTAAAGTAATACTTTTGGATGATGAGAAGCCGAACTTTGAAGTCACCGCCGCCCAGCTCCTTATCCGCCGATGTCATCATACTTTCACAATCACTTGCGTGCCGCTGCCAGGCGCGCTCTGGATTTCCAGTGTTCCACCGATTATTTGCGCGCGTTCGCGCATTCCAGAGAGGCCGAAATGTTCTTCCTGAAAAATTTTGGGATCGAAAGAATTGAAACCGCAGCCATTGTCGCCGACCTGTAAAACAACGTGCCGCGCCTCATACTGAAGTTCCACCGTGACAATGCCGGCATGGGCGTGCTTTACGATATTCGCCACCGCCTCCTCACAAATCCGCAGCAGGTTGAATTCGACGATGTTTGATAACTGCCTGGGTTTGCCGGCGATTTTTAAATCCAGCTTCAAACCCGTTCCCGCGATGGCAAAATGAACGGCGCGGGACAGGGCGGCGGCCAGATCGGCTTCTTCCAGACTTTGTGAACGCAACGCCCAGACGGACCGGCGCGCTTCGGCCAGACATTGTTCCGTTTGTTTGAGCACCAGCCTGAGTTGCTCGCCCACGGCGGAGGAGGATTCGTTCAGCCGATGGGAAATCGCGAATAATTTCAAACGCACGCCGGTGAAACCTTGCAAAAGTGTGTCGTGTAATTCCTGGGCGATGCGCTTGCGCTCATCCATCTGCGCTTCGAGCCGCGCGTTCAGGCGGGCTTCAGTCTGGGCCGTGGCGTGGGAAAGATTCCAGCGATAAAATCCAAACAAGACGAGGCCGCCGGCAATCAAACTCGTGATAAAAAACCAGCCGGTTTGATAAAAGGCCGGTTGGATGGAAAATTTCCACGTCGCTCCGACAGCGCTCCAGATGCCGTCGTGATTTCGCACCATCACTTGAAATTCATAATTCTTTGGCTCCAATCCCGAATAGGACATTTGGCGCGCGGTTCCCGCTTCGCGCCATTGTTCGTCGTAACCCTCCAGCCTGCATTTGAATTGGATCTGTTCGGGATCGAAAAAACTCGGTGCCGTGTAGTTGATCTTGATGTCCTTGGTGCCGGCGGGCAATTCCATGTTGGACGCGGGAAGCAGTTCCCTGCCATTGACCGAGGCCTGGGTGATGTGAACAGGCGGAAAATTAGTGCTCTTTTTGAGGCGGGCGGGATCCAGCATTGCCAGACCCGCAGTGGTGGCAAACCAGATGTGTCCGTCGCGTGATTTTGCCACGATCGGAAACGGCCGGGTGTGACGCGGAAAGCCGCGCAGTCCATCAGACAAGCCATAAACATCATACTTAATTTCGTAAGCCGGATTTGCAAATGCCTGATCTAATTCCTTGGGCGCAACGCGCACCAAGCCGGCCCGGCTCGCGATCCAAAAATATCCCTCATCATCTTCCACCAGGCCGCTCAGTTCGGAATGAGGGAAATGGCTGCTGGTTTCAAGCATTTCAAAATGGTTGTTTTCAAACCGGCTTAATCCGTCCAAACCGGCGGCCCAGATTCTCCCACTTTGGTCGCAATGCAGGGCCAGCACGCTTTGCGGCGCATTAAACAATTGAAATTCTCCGTCGCGATAACGGCTGATGCCGCCTTCCTGAAATCCGAGCCAGACGTT
>DASZPR010000028.1:0-2963 GCA_035550235.1 Verrucomicrobiia bacterium
GCGAAATGATTGGAGCTTGGGATTTGAAGTTTCTCTGGAGCTTGGATGTTGGTGCTTGGAGCTTCTCATATCACTCCTTGCTGCGCTCGTCGCCTTACCATTTTCCCCCGTCCGCCACGGCTCCGCAAAAAGTCGGACAGATTCAATTCCAAAGGCCGATCCGTCGTCACGCGATGAAACGAAATGCCCAGTCGCCGGCAAATCCTTTCCACGCCCTCGCTGTGTTCCGCGAGCTTGCGCTGGTATTCGGCCCGCACCGAGTCCGGGTCCAAATACAAATCGCGCTCGCTCTCGATGTCGCGAAACAACATCGCATTGTGAAAATCGAATTTCAGTTCGTTCGGATCCAGCACCTGGAAAAGAATGACCTCGTGGCCCGCCGCCGTAATGCGCCCAAGACTCGCCTCCAGCTCATGGATGGGCGCAAGCAAATCGGAAATGAGCACTACTAAACCACGTTTGCGAATCAGTTCCGCCATGCGGCGCAGCGGCGCATTCAAATTCGTTTCGCTCCCGCCACCTGGTTTTTCGAGCGCCAACATCAGTTGCCGCAAATGACCATGACGATGTCGCGCGGGCAAATATTCGCGCACCTCCGCATCGAACGTGAACAGACCGACCGCGTCGCCCTGCCCATTGAGAAACCACCCGAGTGTCGCGGCGAGCGTGCGCGCGTAATCGGATTTCGAATAACCCACCGAGCCGTATTCCATCGAGCGGCTTTGGTCGACGAGCAAATGGCAGCGCAGGTTCGTCTCGTCCTCAAATTTTTTCAGGTAATAGCGATCCGACCGCGCGAACAGCCGCCAATCCAAATAGCGCGTGTCATCGCCCGGCGAGTATTGCCGATACTCCGTGAACTCCACCGAGAAGCCGTGATACGGACTGCGATGCAGCCCGGTCCAAAACCCCTCCACCACCACCCGCGCGCGCAATTCGAGATTGCGAATTGCCATCAACGCCTTGGGATCGACGAATGCTTCGTCCCGGCGTGTGGTTGAGGAGAAAGGGGAGGACGGCATAACTTAACGGGGGAACATCGAACGCCGAACATCCAACGCCGAACGCCGAATTGAAAACCCGTGCGCGTCGCGAAAGAACTTCAGCGTTCGGCGTTCAACGTTCGATGTTCGGCGTTTCTTCAAGCACTCTCCTTCACCGTTTCCAACAATCTTCGAATAATCGTCTCCACATTCGTCCCTTCCGCCTCGGCGCGGTAATTCACCAGGATGCGATGCCGCAGCACCGGACCCGCGAGCGCGCGAATGTCTTCGCCGGTCACGTGGGTCCGTCCTTGCAGCAACGCGCGCGCTTTCGCGCCGACGACCAGGAATTGGCACGCGCGCGTCCCCGCGCCCCAACTCACCCAGTCGTTCACGAATTGCGGCGAGCCGTTTTGCTGCGGGCGCGACGCCGCGGCCAGGCGCACCGCGTAACGCACGAGGCCGCTCGCAATCGGCACCTGCCGCACGAGCTCATGAAAGCGCAGCACATCCTCACCGGTGAATAGCGGTTCAATTTTCGGCGCGCGGCGAGCCGTCGTTTGCTGCACCACCGCCACTTCATCGTCCTCCGGCAAATAATTGATCACCACGTTGAACATGAACCGGTCGAGCTGCGCCTCGGGCAACGGATATGTGCCTTCCATTTCAATCGGGTTTTGCGTCGCCAGCACGAAGAACGGCTCCGGCAACGCATGCCGCACGCCCGCCGCCGTCACCTGGTGCTCCTGCATCGCTTCGAGCAGCGCCGATTGTGTTTTGGGCGGCGTGCGATTGATTTCATCCGCCAAAATCATGTTCGCGAAGATCGGGCCTTTCACGAACGTCATCCGCCGTCCGCCTTCTCCGTCGGAAAGAATTTCCGTGCCCGTGATATCGGCCGGCATGAGATCGGGCGTGAACTGAACGCGCTGAAATTGCAGGTGAAAAATCTGCGCGATGGATTTCACGAGCAACGTTTTCGCCAATCCCGGCGCGCCCGTGATCAGGCAATGCCCGCCGGAAAACAACGCGAGCAGAATCTGCTCCACCACTTCCTTCTGGCCCACGATGACCTTGGCCAGTTCGCTTTCGACGCGCGCGCGTCCGGAGATAAGTTTTTCGACGGCCTGCGCGTCGGAGGGATTCAATTCAGGTGCGGTTGTTGTTTCCACAATGTTCCTTGTTAATGGGTCATGACGTAAAAAATCACATTGATGCCGAGCGGATACGAAATCTTCTCGGAAAAATTCTCAAAATAATAATGGTCCTCGCCTTCCCGCTCCCAGCCGTCGCCGTTGTCCGTGTTGTGCGTGGCAAAAATCATGATGCGGCCCTTGTCGTCAAAAATCACCCGGTGATGCGTCTCGTGCGCATCCGGCCGCTCCCACGTGACATGCCGCCTTTGCCACACGCCCATCCCTGGCACCTGCCCTTTGGATTTAATCTCGAACACGCAATGATACAGCGGATGATCCAGCGGCAAATCCACCCACTTTCGGTCGGGAAAAACTTTTCTGATTTCTTCGGCCATGCCTTCCCATTCCGCCTCGCCCCAAAAATCGTCCACCCAAAGAAAGCCGCCATTGAGGAGATATTTACGCAGCGCCGCCACCTCGTCATCGTCGAGCGAAAGCGTCCCCGGCTCGACCATATATATGAACGGATATTTAAATAACTCCGGATCCGTGAGCCACAGATAGCGGCCGTTCGGATTGACCTTGATCGAAGTCACCTGCTGCAAGCGAAACGATAAATTCAAATCGCTGTCCGGCGTGTCCGTCGCCCAATTGCCGCCCGTGCCCCACTTCCGATTCCGCCGGATGCGGCAAAACGTGAATACGTCCTTGTCGAAACCGGGCGCATTGGTCCACATCGGTGTGCCGGTGCTGTGCGATTCCACCTCGCGAGCCGTCTTTGCATCATCGGGAACATAACTCTCGCTCCAACCCCCGCCACCGCCGCCCCATCCGCCTCCACCCC
>DASZPR010000029.1:0-2506 GCA_035550235.1 Verrucomicrobiia bacterium
GGCACCGTCGGTCGAGTCCACAAATGGGATTAGTTCGCGCTGGGATTCCAATTGAAACCAGAGTTCGCGGCTGAGAAATTCGCGGATGACATTTTCGTTTTCCTCCGGCTCCAAACTGCACGTGCTGTAAATGAGGGTCCCGCCCGGTTTCAAGTGAGCCGCAGCTTGGCGCAGCAAATCAAGTTGCGTCGCGCGCAGGCGGTCAATTTCCTCAGGGCGAATGCGCCAGCGGAGATCCACGCGGCGGCGCATGACACCGGTGTTGGAGCATGGGGCATCAAGTAGAATTCGGTCGAAGGTCGAGGGCCGAGGGTCGAGAGCGGAGGGAAGAACGGCCTGCGCGATGGTGATGCCGAGGCGAGCGCAGTTTTCCTCAATCATTTTCAGGCGGTCCGGGAAAGTATCGTGCGCGACCAGGCGTCCGGTGTTGCGCATGCGTTGGGCGATGTAAGTCAATTTACCGCCGGGGGCGGCGCAGAGGTCGAGGATGGTTTCGCCGGGTTGCGGGTTGAGTTCACGCACGGCGAGGAGCGTGCTCGGGTCCTGGATGTAAAACAGGCCTTGCTGGAAGCTGGCGAGTTTGCCGAGCGGCGGGTGCGATTTTAATTCGAAGACGAGATTTTCCTCGAGCCAATCGCGGCGGACAAAATCGTAATCGACATTTTCATTGCGCCAGAGGGTGAGGAGGTCGCCGGCGTCTTTGGGGAGTTGGAAATCCCCCTGAGCCCTGAATGCCACCTCACCCCGGCCCTCTCCCCCACTTCGTGGCGGAGAGGGAGATGAACCTGGCGGGTCGCTTGGACTATGGGGCTCGACGCGCGCGGATCCGTCTTCGCCAAGGCTTCGACGGACAAGGTGACGCGCCCTACCATCGTCGGCGGTAATTTGTGCTGGGCGGAACTTCAGCTCGTTGACTCGCGCGAAAGTTTTTGGCGCCGTGTTGTTCCACTCCATTAATTGAGCGGCTTTTTCCACGCCCCAGCGTTTTTGCCAGCGGGCGACGAGCCATTCAGGATGCGAATAGCCAATATGGGGCTCACTCGTTTTCAGGTCGGCCAGCAGGGATTTGGTCGCATCGAACTCGCGCAAATAACCACGAAGGATGGCGTTGATGAAACCGGATTGCGGGCCGAAGCCGCTTTGCTTGGTTTGCTCAACGGTTTCGTGGACGGCGGCGTGGTTCGGAATGCGGTCGAGCCAGAAAATCTGGTAGAGCCCGAGCCGCAATAGGTTTTGCAGCATGGGTTTCTGGGTGCGGCCGGGTGTCTTGCGGGCGATGAGCCAATCCAGCGCGGCCTGCCAGCGCACAACGCCATAGACCAATTCCTGGCAAAGGCCGCGGTCGGGCGCGGACAGATGGGCGCGAGCCAGTGCGGATTCGAGGAGATCCTCCACGAAATCCGAACCGGTGTTCCGGCGCTGCAAAACCTGGGCAGCAATTTGTCTTGGTTTTTGCTCGGTCAATTCGTTTAATAATGGCAGTTCATTCAAAAGACGCGAGTGCTAACGTAAATTATGCGAGAGGAATTTGAGAAATTAGCAGCGGCAGGCAAAATCGAAGGGCGGCACATTGAGCCGCTCGTGCAGCTCACCACGAGCGGATTTTGCATGCACCGAAGCTGGGGCTTCGGGAGGATCAAAACGGTCGACACTGTTTTTGCCCGTTTCACCATCGATTTTCCGAACAAGCCCGGCCACACGATGGACCTGGCGTTCGCGGCGGACTCGCTCAAGCCCATTCCGAAAGATCACATCCTCGCCCGTAAAGCGGCTGACATCGAGGGACTTCGGCAATTGGCGGCGACCAATCATTTGGAATTGGTCAAGGTGGTGCTCAACAGCTTTGGCGGACATGCGACGGTGGACCAAATCCAACAGGCGCTCGTGCCGGATGTCATTCGCGATGATTGGAAGAAATGGTGGGAAGCCGCCAAGCGCGAATTGAAAAAGGACGGCCATTTCCAGGTGCCGCTCAAGAAGACCGACCCGGTGATTTACCAGTCCAAGGAAGTTTCCCTGCAGGAACGGCTCATCGGTGAGTTCCGCTCCGCGAAGGGTTTGAAGGCGCATGTGGCGGTGGCCACGGAGATTTTAAAGAACGCGAACGATTTGACTGACAAGCAGGCGGCGGCCAAGGAAGTGATCGCCCTGTTGAACACGGAGATTGCCGCGTATCAGCGCAACCAGACATCGGTCGCGCTCGAAGGCATTTTCATTCGCGATGACATTCGCCAGATGGCCGACGCGCCCGCCGGCGAAAATGAAATCACGGCAAAGGCAATTTGGGGGCAGGAGGTCAAGCTCGGCGCACTCATGGAGGCGTTGCCGGCGGTGAAACATCGCCGCGCGGTCGAGTCCTACAAGGAAGCGAACCCGGACCGCTGGTGCGACGTGCTGCGGACGACGCTGAACTCGGTCAATGCGAAGTTGTGCAAGGAATTTGTCGCACTGCTGGTTGAAAACGGAAAATCAACGAGTTGAAGGAGACCCTTGCGCGCTTGATTTC
>DASZPR010000030.1:0-4682 GCA_035550235.1 Verrucomicrobiia bacterium
CCAAGGCGCCGCGCGGGTCGTAGTCGCGGACTTCGGGGTCGAGGGTGGCGATTTCGGCGGTGGGGATGTAGGGCGGGTTGCTGATGATGAGGTCGAAACTTGTTCGCACGGGCGAGACGCCCGAGCCACTAAAGCCGTCGCCTTGGATGAACTCGATGCGGTCGGTGACGTTGTTTTTGGCGGCGTTTTGTTGGGCGAGGGCGAGGGCGTCGGGGGAAATATCGAGGGCGGCGATTTTCGCGGTTGGAGATTTTACGGCGAGTGCGATGGCGAGGCAGCCGCTGCCGGTGCCGAAGTCCAAAGCTGTTGAGGGTTGAGAGTTGAGAGTTGAGAGGAAAGACCAACCGGCTTCGGCGAGGAGTTCGGTTTCGGGGCGGGGGACGAGGACGTGGCGGTTGACGGCGATTTCCAATCCGCAAAAGGAGGTGGAACCAACGATGTGTTGCAAGGGTTCGCGTTGGGCGCGGCGTTTGACGAGGTCGCGAAAGGTGTTGGTTTCCGGTTCGGTGAGCGTGCGCTCGAAGTCGAGATACAACTTCATGCGCGGGAGTTTCAGGACGTGGGCAAGGAGCAACTCCGCCTGCAGTCGCGGCGATTCGATTTCTTTTTTGGCCAGGAATTCCGTGCTTTTTTGAATGCCCTCAAGGACGGTCATTGGCACAGGTGATAAGGGATAACGAGCAGCGGTCGCAAGAGAAGTCTTTTGGACTCGCGCGCGGTGTGGTTGATGTGGGGCGGAAAATTCGGCCTGTTGGCTGGTTTAGAGCTTCGGCGCGCACGGAGTGACGCGCCCTACCAGCGGTGGGTTATTTGGGCGTGCCGTTGTAGTCGGCGGACATTTGGGGGTAGAGATTAAATAAATCGTTCGCGTCGTAGCGACCGCCGAAACGTTGGCGACGCCAGTTGGCGCGAGTGGTTTCGTTCGTGAAATTGGGAGGTAATGAGTTCGTGTTGGCGGCGACGGAATTGGTTCGCTGGCGTGCTCCCTGTGCGGTGCCGGTGTCGGTGGTGAAGTTGGATTCCTGGCCGCCGCCGGCGTTTTTGCCGTCCTTGTCGAAGAGGGCTTCGCGGTGGCGGGTGGGTTCCCAGATGAAGGTGCCGAGGCCTTTTTTATCAGGCGTCTCAAACATGAGATCATTGATATAGCGTTTGCGGGCGGAATATTCGACCACGAGAAGACCCTTGTCGGGATAACGTTTGGCGAGGTCGTTGAAATTATTTTTCCAATCACCTTCCTGCGCCTGGGCGTAACACGACATGCCGATGATGTCGAAGTCGGTACCGCGTTGGATAAAATTATCGAGCCATTCGACCATGCGTTTGTTGTCGCGGCCAAGGTGATGGTGCAGGACGATTTTTACGGAGGGGTCCACTTCCTTTGCGCCGGCGATGCCGGCTTTCACGAGGGCGGCGAATTTATCGAAGTTACTGCGGCGTCCGTCCGGGAAGAGCATGCCGTCGGAAATTTCGTTGCCGATTTGAACCATGTCCGCGGGCGTGCCGTTGGTTTTCAATTCATAGATGCAGCGGTGCGTGAAATCGTGAACGGCCTGGGTGAGTTGCTCGAAAGTATAATGCTGCCAGGCAACGGGTTTGTCCTGATGGCCGGGCGAAGTCCACGTGTCGCCGTAATGAATATCGAGCAGGATGCCCATGCCGGCGGCTTTGGCGCGGGCGGCGAGTTTTTTGACGTGTTCGAGATCGCAGAAGGCTTCGTTGCGGCGGCGCGCGTAGCCGTTGGTGGAGGTAGGGTCGACGAACACGCGCATGCGGATGTAATTAAATTTGTAGTCCTTGAGAATTTCGAACAGGTCTTTTTTCACACCGTGATCGTAATATTCCGCGCCGTCGGCTTCGTCTTCCTGCGTCCAGGAAACCTCTGCGCCCAGAATGAACGGGCCGGTGCGGGAATTTTTGACGACGTTCGTGTCGGCAGCGGAAACGGAAAGTGTCAGCAGAAGGAAACAGGCGAGTGAGGGGAGGAGGCGATTCATCGCGAGAAGTTAGCAGATTGATGGCGGGCAGGATATCGTCAGAATTAGTGATAGGCGCACGCTTGCCATTGCCGGAAGCAGGAGTAAAAATTTGCTCATGAACTCGCCGAACCAGAACCATTGGACGCGTCGTGAATTTTTGGGGACGGTGGCGGGCGCGGCGGCTGCGGCGGCGTTGCCAGGCGCTTTGCAGGCGCAAGTTGCAAAGTCGGGTCGCAAGCCGAATGTGTTGTTCCTGATGGCGGACGATATGCGCGTGGAACTGGGTTGTTACGCGAGCCGGTTTGGAGCGAAGACACCGAATATTGATGCGCTCGCGAAATCGGGGGTGCGGTTTGATCGGAATTATTGCCAGTTTCCATTGTGCAATCCTTCGCGCGCGTCATTGCTGACGGGGCGCAGGCCATCGAGCACGGGCGTGCTGGGGAATCGGACGGATTTTCGCAAGGCACATCCGGATTGGACCACGTTGCCGCAGTTGTTCAGGGAGAACGGCTATGTGTCGGTGCGCGCGGGAAAAATTTATCACGGGGGAATTGACGACGCGAAATCGTGGAGCGCGATGAGTGACGCGGGCGGGCCGACGGATGACGGCAGCGGACCGGCGGTGGGGCACACGATGGAGATTCCGCGCGTGCAGATTCCGCAGCCGAATGGCGTGCTGCCGCCGTTGCCGGCGGACAATGCGCGCGCGGCGTATTCGGATCGCATCGTGGTGCTGGACGGGAACGGCGAGGGGCATGGGGATTATCACACGGCGGATCGGACGATTGAGAATTTACGCAAGTATAAGGACGAGCCGTTTTTCATCGCGTGTGGATTTGTGAAGCCGCATAGCCCGCCGACGGCGCCGCAGAAGTTTTTCGATTTGTATGATCCGAAGAAAATAAAATTGCCGCCGGATTTTGCGGCGTGGCCGATGGTGCCGGAGGGTTTTCCGAGCGCGGCGATTCGGAAGCGCAACGCGGATTTATTTATTGGCCGCGGCGCGAGCGAGGCGGAGGCGAAGGAAGTGATTTGCGCATATCTGGCGTCGATCTCGTGGGCGGATTGGAATTTGGGGCGGGTGATTGGTGAACTGGATCGGCTGGGGTTGCGCGAGAACACGATTGTTGTTTTTGTCGTCGACCACGGTTATCAGCTTGGTGAGAAGGGGAAGTGGAGCAAGGCGGGGTCATTGTTCGAGATGGGGACGCGGGTGCCGCTGATTATTTCTGCGCCGGGCATGAAGGGCAATGGGCGGAGTTGTGGGCGGATTGTCGAATCGCTGGATATTTATCCGACGCTGGTAGAACTCACGGGGTTGCCGGCGCAAAAGGAAAATGAGGGCGTGAGCTTGAGGCCTCTGCTGAATGATCCGGCGGCGAAGTGGGATAAACCGGCTTACAGCATTTGGAGCGAGGATGGCTCCACGGTGCATGGCGTGGCGGTGCGCACGGAGAAGTGGCGATATGCCGAGTATGGTAAGGATGGCGCGAATGGGGCGATGCTGCTCGATCCGGGCGATGCGGATGAGTTGAAGAATTTGGTGGCGGAGGAGAAGAATAAAACAGATGTGGCGGGGCTTTCGGTGATGGCGAGGAAGTATGCGGCGGCTTATGGGTGAGCGTATTAGAATTACGTTACCTTCCCCCTCACCCCGGCCCTCTCCCGTGGGGAGAGGGTGAAACTTTATGGCGCTTTCAGGTGTGCGATGTTGATGGACTTAATCCAACGTTGGATTTTCGGCCGAAAAATTTTCGACTACCTCCTTTACAGCATCTGCATGATTTCGGCGGGGGCACGGTCTTGGCGCAATAGCTTCTCCATGGTTTTCATGTGCGGGTCGATGTGGGTGAAGAATTTTTTGTAGGCGGCGCAGAGGTAGTTCAGGCCGGGTTCGCCGTCGGGCGTTGAGATGAAGCGGTGCTTGGGACATTCGCCGTGGCAGGCGAAGCGCACTTCGCATTGGCGGCAGTATTTCGGAAGGGAATCGGATTTGTCGTTGCCGAATTTGGTTTGCGGAGGGGAATTCACCATGGCGCCGAGGCTTTGGTTCATCACGTTGCCGAGTTTGTAGCGCGGGTAGACGTAGTGATCGCAGCTGTAGAGATCGCCGTTGTGCTCGATGGCGAGGGCGGCACCGCATTTTTCGGCAAACACGCAGAGCGAGGAGCCGAGGCCCATCCAATTGCCGAGGGCGGTATCGAAGAGTTGCACGAAGGTGGTGCCGACATCGTGGCGGACCCATTCGTCGAAAATGGCGCAGAGGAAAGTGCCGTATTGGGGGGCTTCGACGCTCCAGGGGGTGACGGGTGAAATGGATTGTTCCCGCGGAACACGCGCCCTCACCCCGGCCCTCTCCCATCCGATGGGAGAGGGAGAAGTTGTTCCAGCGTTGGGCGAATCCGGAAGCGCCAGGTCGTGCGAGTTCAGGGGTGGCTCTGCGAAGGTGAGGCCGTGGGCTTGTGATTCATGGGTCGCGCCGCGTTCGACGAGGGGGATGAATTGCAGGTAGTGGCTGCCGATGGATTTGAGGAAGCGGTAGACTTCGAGAGGGGATTGGGAATTGAGGCGGTTGACGACGGTGAGGGTGTTGAATTCCACGCGGTGTTTCTTTAAGAACTCGAGGCCGCGCAGGACTTTGTCGAAGGTTGGTTGATGGCGTTTATCGACACGGTAGGCGTCGTGCATTTCACGAGGGCCGTC
>DASZPR010000031.1:0-4097 GCA_035550235.1 Verrucomicrobiia bacterium
GCATCACGCCATTCACCTTGGTGAACTCGCCTACAAGATAACGCGCGAGATCGATGATATGCGCGTTGATGTCGCCCAGCGCGCCGTAGCCGGAAGTTTTTTTGTCGAGCCGCCAGTTCAACGCAAAATCCGGGTCCACCAGCCAGTCCTGCGCGTAACGCGCGTGGTAATGATAAATCTGCCCGAGCGCGCCTTCGCTGATCATTTTCTTCGCGAGCGCAATCGCCGGGATGCGGCGATAATTATGACACACCATGTGGACGATTTTGGACTTCTGCGCGGCGCTCAACATCGCCTGCGCCTGCTTCACCGTCATCGCGAGCGGCTTTTCACAAAGCACGTGTTTGCCATTTTGCGCGGCGGCCACGGCGATTTCGCAATGGCTGTCGTTCGACGTATTAATATCGATGATATCGATGAGCGGGTTGTCGATGAGCTCGCGCCAATCAGTGGAGGAATTCTGCCAGCCGAGCTGCGAGCGCGCGGCTTGCACGGCGGCGGAATCGCGCCCGCAAATCGTGTGCAACTCCACGTGAGCTTTGAGCGGGAAGAATTTAGGGGCTTGCCTCCAGGCATTCGAATGTGCCCTCCCCATGAACCGATAACCGACCATACCGACGCGAAGTGTTCTCGCCATAAAGTTGGTGGTTGAATTAGCGTCCGCCGTCTTTATAGTGACCCACGTTTTTCAAGTCAATCGGCGACTGGGGTTTTGGCACAAATCACGCTGGAATCACGCAACAAAAATGAAGCGCTTGAAACTCAAAGACCGTTGGCTGAAAGCTATTTATGCCGTTTACTGCTGCTGAAATCGCGAAACACCTGCAAGGCGAAGTTTTGGGGGATGCATCGGTTGTCCTGAACACGTTTGCCCCGGCAGATCGTGCCCAGCAAGGGGATTTGACGTTCGCGGAAAACCCGGAATATTTCGCGCGCGCCGAGCAGAGCGCCGCCTCCGCCATCATCGTCGACGGACAATTCACGTCAAAAAAAATCCTCATTCGCGTCCCAAACGCGCGCATCGGTTTCGCCAAAGCATTGGCTTTATTTTTTCCCGAACCGACGCCGCCTGCAGGGGTGCATCCCACGGCGATCATTGCGCCATCTGCGCAAGTGGATCCCACCGCGCACATCGGTCCATATTGTGTGATTCACGAAAAAGTGCGCATCGGCGCGCGCTCCATTTTACAGGGCGGGAATCATGTGGGCCTGGGTTCTCAGTTGGGTGAGGACGTGAATTTATTTCCGAACGTCACCGTTTATGCTCGCAGTGAAATCGGCAATCGCGTTCGCATCCATGCCGGCACGGTGGTCGGCTCCGACGGATTCGGTTACGTGCAGGACAATGGCATTCATCGCAAAGTGCCGCAGATCGGCAATGTGATTATTCGCGACGACGTGGAGATCGGCTCGAACGTGAGCATCGATCGCGGCGCGCTTGGGCCGACGATCATCGGCAAGGGCACGAAGATCGATAATCTTGTTCAAATCGCGCACAACGTGGTCATTGGCGATTACTGCCTGGTGATTTCGCAAGTGGGCATCGCGGGCAGCACGAAGATTGGTAACAACGTCATCCTGGCCGGGCAGGCGGGATTGGCCGGGCACTTGAAAATTGGCAACCGTGTGACCGTCACAGCCCAGTCGGGTGTGATGCACAATATTGAGGACGGTGAGAAAGTGCTCGGTTCGCCCGCGCAACCGGATCGTCAAGCCAAGCGCCAAATGATCGCGATCACGCAATTGCCGGAGTTGCTGAAACGCGTGGCGGAGTTGGAGAAGAAAATGGGTGTGGAAAAGGAAGGATAATGGGATGCCGGCGCGATTGGTTGATTCCTAGGACAGGCGTCTCGCCTGTCTCCATATTGATGCCTTTTTGGGAATGAAATCAGAGACAGGCAGGATGCCTGTCTGCTCTGTAGAAAAGATTCCAATTGCGAGAGAATCGCGAAAAATTCCGGCGTCATCCGTCTCCCTCTCCGCCATGAAATGGGGGAGAGGGCCGGGGTGAGGTGGTGCTCAGGGTTCAGAGGAATATGTTTTCTACAAAGCAGATACCTGTCCTACAGTTAGCTCAGCATTTTCAACAACTCCGCCTCATCAATCACTTTGATGCCGAGCGTCTTCGCCTTGTCCAACTTGGAACCCGCTTCTTCACCCGCGACGACGAAATCCGTTTTCTTGCTCACGCTGCCGCTGACTTTTCCGCCGGCGGCTTCAATCTTCGCCGCCGCTTCCTCGCGTTTCAAATTCGGCATGGTGCCGGTGAGCACGAACGTTTTGCCGGTCAATGGACCCGCCGCCGCGCGTGGTTGGTAAAGCTCAGATTTGAAATTCAGCCCGGCCTTGCGCAGGCGTTCGACGAGATTCCTGTTGTGTGAATCTGTATACCAATTGGTGAGGCTCTTCGCGATGACTTCGCCGATGTCCTCCGCCTCCATCAATTGCTCCGCGCTCGCGGCAAAAATATCATCGAGCGTTGGGAAATGCTTGCACAACGATTTGGAAGCGCCCGTGCCCACGTGAAGGATCCCGAGCCCGTAAAGTACTCGCCAGGCATCGCGCGATTTGCTGGCTTCCACGCCATCGAGAAAATTTTGCGCCGACTTATTGCCCATGCGCTCGAGATTCGCGACCTCCGCGAGTTTGAGGGAATACAGTTCCGCCACATCGCGCACGAGGCCGCTGTTGACGAGTTGCAGCACCAGCACTTCACCGCCCCCCTCAATGTCCATCGCGCCGCGAGCGCACCAATGCTCCAGATGACCACGCACCTGCGCCGGGCAATCGGAATTCGGGCAATACCACGCCGCGCCTTCCTGGCTGCCACCCGTCACTTCCTTCATCAACTTCGAGCCGCACTCGGGACAAACCTTGGGATATTTAAACGGCACTTCCTTGCCGGTGCGCTTCGTCAAAACCACATCAACCACCTTGGGAATCACTTCACCGGCTTTTTCAATCGTGACGGTGTCGCCGATGCGCACGTCCTTTTTGCGGATGTAGTCCTCATTGTGCAGCGTCGCGCGGCTGATGGTGCTGCCCGCGAGAAAAACTGGTTCGAGTTCCGCCGTCGGAGTAATCGCGCCGGTGCGGCCAACGGTAATCAGGATGCCATGCACTTTCGTCTCAGCTTGCTCGGCGGCATATTTATAAGCGATGGCCCAGCGCGGTGCTTTGGACGTGAACCCGGCGCGTTCGCGTTGCGCGTAGGAATTCAGTTTGATGACCGCGCCGTCGGTTTCGTAGGGAAATTTCTTGCGCAACTTGTCGAGATCATCGATGGCTGCCACGAGTTCATCCGCGGATTTGCAATGGCGCGTCCACTCCGGCGTTTTGAAACCGAGTGTCTTGAGCCATTTCAACATCTCTTCGTGCGTCTGAGGCTGACTCACGCCTTCCACGCTGCCCAATGCGTAAACCACCATGTCGAGCGGGCGCTTTGCGACGAGGCGCGCATCAAGTTGCTTGAGCGAACCAGCAGCGGCATTGCGAGGATTCGCAAAAGTCTCTTCTCCGGCGGCCTTGCGTTCAGCATTTAATTTTTCGAAGCCGGACTTCGTCAAAAACACTTCGCCGCGCACTTCCAATAACGTAGGACAGGCATCCTGCCTGTCACCATTTTTGCCTTTTTCTTTTGAATCCGAGACAGGCGAGACGCCTGTCCCACAATGAAGGCGTTGCGGAATGCTGCGGATCGTGCGCAAGTTGGGCGTGATGTCATCACCAGTCGAACCGTCGCCGCGCGTCGCGCCCACAGTGAAACTGCCGTTGTCATAACGCAGGCTGATGGCCACGCCGTCCACCTTCGGCTCGACCATCCAATCCAGCGTTTCATTTGGCAAAATGCGTTGCACGCGCGCCACGAAATCGCGCAGTTCCTCTTGCGAATATGTGTTATCGAGGCTGAGCATCGGCAACACGTGGCGGACGGACTTAAATTCCTTGAGCGGCGTGCCGCCGACGCGCTGGCTCGGCGAATCAGGCGTGACCAGCGCGGGAAATTCTTTTTCGAGATCGAGCAATTCGTGATACAGCCGGTCGTAATCGCGATCGCTGATCGTCGGCTGCGCGAGCACGTAATACGCGTGATCGTG
>DASZPR010000032.1:0-2499 GCA_035550235.1 Verrucomicrobiia bacterium
GGTGTGTGTGACGACGGTGGTTTCCGACGGCCTGTTGCACGCGCGTTATTTGTGCAAGCGGTTGCGGGCGCAATTTCCGGATTTGCGCATTGTGGCTGCGATTATCGTGGATAGTGAAGCACGCGACCCACGGACGCGCGAGTCGCTGGCGTCGGCCAACGAGGTGGCAGGCTCTTTGAGTGAAGCTGCGAAGTTGACTCAATCACTCGTTCCGGTTCGGCAGGCACCGACGGGACAAACTGCATTCAGTTCGTAATGATGTTGCTTGAACCCGAGGCGGTGGCAGCGCTAAAGGACCCGGTGAGGTCGGCTCGCGCCGTGGGCTTGCGTCATGTTAGCGATGAAGCGCCGGGAATCACGCGCGAGCGCAGCGGGAAAAATTTTCGCTATCGTGATCCGGGTGGAAAACTCGTGCGCGATACGGAAACGCTGCGGCGGATCAAGTCGCTGGCGATTCCGCCGGCGTGGACGGAGGTGTGGATTTGCGCGAACCCGAACGGGCACTTGCAGGCGACGGGACGGGACGATCGCCGGCGCAAACAATTTCGTTATCATCCGCGCTGGCGTGAAATTCGCGACGAAACCAAATATGCGCGGATGATGGCTTTTGCGCGGGCGCTGCCGAAAATCCGCCGTCGCGTCCGGAAGGATATGGCGTTGCCGGGCATGCCGCGGAACAAGGTTCTGGCCACGGTGGTGCGATTGCTTGAGGTCAGCCTGATTCGCGTGGGGAATGATGAATATGCACGCGAAAACGATTCGTTCGGTCTCACGACAATGCGGAACAAGCATGTGGATGTGCGAGGCGCGAAATTGCAATTTCATTTTCGCGGCAAAAGTGGCAAGTGGCATGACGTGGACATTCGCGACCGGCGCATTGCGAAAATCGTGGAGCGCTGCCAGGATTTGCCGGGGCAGGAATTGTTTCAATTCGTGGATGACGACGGCAGCCGGCGGGATGTTCGGTCGGAAGACGTGAACGAGTATCTGCGCGAAATCAGCGGGGAGGATTTCACGGCGAAGGATTTTCGCACGTGGGCGGGCACGGTGCTGATGGCGATGGCGCTGCGGGACTTTGACGAGTTTGAAACCAAAGCGGAGGCGAAGAAGAATATTGTGGCGGCCATCGAAGTCGTGGCGGGTAAACTTGGCAATACACCGGCGGTTTGCAAAAAGTGCTACATCCATCCGCACGTGATTGATTCCTACCTGGAGGGCACACTCATCGAATCGCTGGAAATGAGTGTAAATTCCAAATCCGTTCGTGGCCTACCCGCGGATGAAACGGCGGTAGTAGGACTATTGCAGCGTCGTTTGACCATTCAGGAAAAGCTCGCCCGTTCGATCAAAAAAGAAATTGCGGGTCGCTCTCGGCGGCGTAGGACAGTTTTCCATTCACCATCCGCGCGGCGGAAGTGAAGGGATGCTCTTCGGTTTTGTTGGGTCCCAGGATATTGATCACGGTGTGGCCGGCCGCTTTGAGATAGTCGGCGATGAGCGAACGATGGCACTGCCACCACAACGCTTCGGCGCACATGATGGCCGTGCGTTTTTCGGGCGCAAATTTCAGCAAGCGATCGATGCCGGCGCGAAATTCGGGCGTCATCATGAAATCGGCGTAGCCACGGAAGGCCTCATTGCGCCAGACGTTGTTGGGAGAGTTGGGCAGCGCTTTGCGGCGCCCGCCAAGTTCCGGAAAATGGACGTAATCGATGCCAATTTCTGCCAGTGATTGGGAAAGGTTTTCCTGGTTGAAATGCGGCAGACGGCGTGAGCCAGGGAACCGTCGCACGTCTGCTAGCAATTGAATTTTTTGGGCCGTAAGCAATTCGAGGAATTGCTCAATGCTGCGATTGGAATGGCCGACGGTCCAGATGTGCACGGGATAATATGTGCGTAGAAGTGGGTTTGGGCAATTGGGATGGGTGTGTGTTTCGTGAGTTCGAAATCACATTCGCGGAACACGAAATACGCAATACGCAATTTTTGGTATTCGGCAGAATTCGACTTTGAAGCGTTTGCGGTTAGACTGCGCGCGGAACGAATGAAATCATTTTCACCATTGCCGCGCTCGTTTTACGAGCCGTCCGCCAGTGTCGTGGCGACGAAGTTGCTGGGGCATTTTCTCGTTCGCGAGACCCCCGCTGGCCAGTGTGGCGGCGCGATTGTTGAGACGGAGGCTTATGTCGTGGGCGATGCTGCCTGTCACGCGGCGCCGGGATTGACAAAGCGCAATCGGGTGATGTTTGGCCCGCCGGGGCACGGCTATGTTTACCTGATATACGGTTTTCATTTTTGTGTGAACGTCGTGTGCTGCCCGGCAGGCGTGGCGGAAGCGGTGTTGATTCGTGCGGTGGAGGCGACGTTTGGAGAGAAACAACTGTTCGCTCAAAGACTGGTCGCTAGCGTGCGCGAGTTGACGAACGGGCCGGGGAAATTGTGCCAGGCCATGAACATCACGCGGGAGTTGGATGGGGTTGATATGTGCAATGAGCAATC